>SLDI01000405.1:0-8584 GCA_007125385.1 Phycisphaeraceae bacterium
GGTGGTAGCGTTTGTCATGGCGGTGTACTCCTGCCCGTGTTGGGCCTTGTGGGTGCGTGCGATACACCCAAGGTACGCCGCCTTTTTCAGAATTTCATCCACAGGATTTGACAATACCCCGCTTGTCAGCGGCACCAGGTAATCGTCGACGATCGCACGGCTTGCCCTTCGGGACAAGCCGGCTATCACAGCCTTCCGCATGACATTCTGACACTTCACCTTAAGCCGGCGCTCGATCGAAACGGTCGGCTGCGCGGCCGCTGCGGCGTCATCATCGTGGTGACGCATGAGGGCCAGAACGCCGTGATCGGCAGGGACGTCCCGGAACTGCTCGTGCAGGCGCTTGAGGCGGCGCTTGCTGGTGCAGTCGCCACCGCACCGCATCTCGAGCCGCCGGCCATTCAAGGCTGTCGGGCGATCCTCGATCGCACGGGTGCACCGCTAACGCTTGAAACCAGGCTCTTCTACGCCTTCACCGAGCACTCCCGGTTCGAAGCGGACGTGACCATCCAGCGTTCGGACGGCTCGTCGTGACAGGCGCTACTTGACCTCAACCCCGGCAACTGGGCCGGCGACGAGTGGGCCGAACTGCTCGCAGGTGCGCTCGGGCCATGGGCGATTGCGACTTGTATTCGTGGGCTAGCCCCAAAACAAGCGTATCGCCCGGCGTCCGGCGCGGCTGCGACCGGCGGCGGCGCCGGCCATGGGATCCGCCATCATCGGGAGTACGCGGGCCGCCACCTCCCGCAGAAACCGCCCCCGTGCCGCGCGCACCACCACGTCCCAGGCACTGCGAATCAATGCCACGAGGCGCTGCATATGTGCTGCATCTGGGCGCGTGTCGGGTTCACTGGACGGTTCAACAAGGCTGCGGCCGACGTCGCCGCAAGAGCAGCACCCCGCCGAGGCCCAGCAGCAGCCCCGAGACCGGCTCTGGCACGACCCGGATTTCGCCCTGCGTGTACAGGGCCGAGGTGTCCCACCGGTGGTCCGAGGCAAGGTCCGGCAGAACCACCCGATCGAACTGTCCCTCTGTCATGACCGGGTTGAAGTCGAGCAGGCGGAATACCTCGCCCGGTTGCGGTGCAGACGAGTCGCTGGCCAGCATCACCTCCAGGGAGCCGCCCAGCATGGCGTTGAGAGACAGCACGAGCCGATCCGACGTGGAAACGGTCTCACCACTGAGCAGCTCCAGTTGGATGGTTCCGTCCTGAAGCTGCGTGAACGAGGTGAAGGCCACCGAGAGCGTGCCGATTGGGTCGTTTTCCGAGCCGGGGGCGATTGTGCCCTCGTTGACGAACTCTTCGGAACTGCCAGCGGCCAGTACTCCCCACCCCCTGATCAAACCGCCCTGACTGTTCAGCAGAGTGCCGTTGCTGATGTGGATCGTCGCCCCCTGCGTTTCGATTACCCCTTCGTTGATGATGTCGCTGTCCAGCAGGCGAAGCTTGGACGCATCGGCCCGGGTCTGGATCGTGCCCCGGTTCACCAGCGTGCCGCCGCTGCCGTACATCTCGGTCACCCCATCGACCAACTCCACCACCAAGTTCTGACCGAGGGTGAGGTCCCCCGTGAACTCGACCCGCACCGGCACCCCCGCGCCCGCCATCAGCCCGATTCGGCCGGTCCCGTCGACCGTCTGCGTACCCTGCAGCAGCAGATCCGGAGCCTCGGGGCTCACGAAGGTATTATCCGCCTCGATGTCCAGCGTGCTGTGGAGCGTCATCCCCTCCACCACGGCCAGCGTACTACCTGCGGTCAACCTGGTGGGCACAGCCAGCGTGACGGTGCGGAACTTATCGTCCATCGTGTTGTTGATCAACAGCCCGTCGAAGGCGGAGTGCGACGTCGACGACGCCGGCATGAGAGTCATCGAGCGTGTGATCGCAACGTCGCTCACGCTGACGTTCTCGAGCCGGATCGTCCCGCCAGAAATCTCAAGCGGGGTGCGGAGGTCGATGTCTCGAAATTGAGCATTGTCGCTGGCGGTGAGCCGGGGCGGATCGACCGTCACGCCGCTGGCGGCAATGGTGCCGCCGTGAACAACGCCTTCGCCCATGACGTGGAGATGATCGAACGTCCCGCTGCCAAGATCGATCGTCTCGCTTTGCAGGTCCAGCGCCCCCTGCTCATCGACCTCGAGCCGAGTCTGCTGCACGTCCAGCACGCCGAGCTCATCCGGCGTAAAGCCGGCGATCAGCCGCAGACGCGCGTTGCGCAGGACCGGCAGGTGAGACGAGCCGGCCTGCGGCATTTGCTCGAGCCCCAGCATGCCATCGCCAACAACCTCAAGGGGGGCCATCTGGCTCCAACTTCCGCGCAGGATGAGGCCAGCCTGTTCGACCGTCACGCCGATGTCCAGCGTGTAGCCGCTGCCGTCAACCTCCAGCGTACCTCCGCTAGCCAAGTCGATGGCCCCCAGCGCGCCATCCAGCCCGCGGACGATCATTCGCCCCCCTTCGGCCGCAACGAGCGTGCCTTCGTTGGTTACGGAGGTGCCGTTAATGTTCATGACACTGCCCGCGCCACGCACGCTGACCACGCCTTGGTTGACCAGGATCTGGGTGGGATTATCCTGGCCGATATGCCCGCTGCCATCGTGAGCCTGCACCGTCACATCGGGGGCGATGGTCAGTGTGCCTCTGAACGTATCGAGGTAGTTCTGGTCTGAGCCGCCGGCAAAAACCACCTTGGCTGGTGAGTTCAGCGTGTAGTCACCATTGAAAAACAGTCTGGTCGATTTCCCCTCGCTGGCAAGGGTGACTGTTGGACCGGTGAAGGTTGTGCCGTTCTCCACCCGAACCTGCGATCCATCCTGAAGTGTCAGCGCCGACCGCACCTCGACCCCATCGAGCACGCTGTTGCGGCTACTGGTCAGCCTCTGGTCCACCTCCACCGCCTCCCAGCGTCCGCCCTCCGTGTCGTCGATCACACCGCCGCGGATCGTGCCGCCGGCGAGTTGAATCGATCCATCCACGGCGTCAGGCGTGTACACACCGTCGTAGGAGGTCAGGTCCAGAGTCCCGATGACCTGCACGGTACCGCCTTCGCGGTCGAACGTGCCTACGGCCTCGGGTGTAAAGCCACCTCCCAGCGCCACCCGTCCGTCGCGCAGATGGATGACACCCTGGTTGTTCCAAACGCTGGTGAGGGCCAATGTACCGCCGTTGCGAGCCGCGACCTTGCCGGTGATGGTCAGCGTGCCTCCGAGAAACAGGATGTCGTCCGGCGTCTCGGCGTAAGCGTCGCCGTGAATTGTCACAGGCAAGCTGCCAGTCCCGACGAATCCCGAGCCATTGACCGTACGGAGCGTGATGCCCGACTCGATCGTCAGATCGGTGCCTGTGAACATGCGGATCCGGGCCACGTTGTCATCTGGACCGTCGAAGTGGATCTCCCCCTGACCACCCAGCGTCTGGCTGCCCGGCAGGATCCAGAGCTCGGCACCTGAACCGAGGCTCAGTGTGCCGTCCTGAAAGCTCAGGCTGTTCTCCACACGAGTCCGCGCGTTGGGATTGACGCGATAGCCGCCCGCCAGCGTAACGCCATTGAGTGTTGCCTCCGCTGGCTGAAAAAAGGCGTACCCCTCTGCTGCGCTGAGCGTGCCGCCAGTGATGAAGCCCGCCAGTTGCCAATCCGGCGTGGTTTCGTTCAGGAAGAACGTCTGGCCGGTGTTGTCGAGTTGCCCCACGAGGCGCACCCTACCGTCGGTTTGAGTGATCATGCCGATGTTGTCGGTGGTGAACGAGCCATCCAGACTCAGCTGGCCGCCATGCACCTCGACGATGCCCTCATTCGTCCAGTTCTCGCCCCGGAAGATCATGTGGCCCTTGTCCACGACCAGCCGGCCCTGGTTCACGAAGCTGCCGAACCTGCGCCCGATCGCGATCGCGAGCGACCCGCCCCCCGCCATCTCTCCGGTGCGGATGGTGATGCCTGAACCAATTGTCAGGGTGGAGCTCGAATCGAAAGCGCTGGTCACGCCAGAGCTGTCTGGCCGGTAGTTGACGATGATCTCCCCTTGGCCGCCCAGGGTCTGGTCGCCCCCCGCGAAATTAAACCCGAACCCCGAGGTCATGGTGAGCGTGCTTCCGTCGAGCGTCAGCCCGTTTCGGGCCGTGTGCTGGTACCTCGAGTCGACGGTCATGTCGCTGGCGATGGTGACCCCGTCGAGGGTGCCGTACCCCGCCGCGAACTGCAGGTTTGCATCGGTTGAACTGGTGATGCGTCCGCCCAGAATCGTGCCATGCACAAGGCGCAGCGGCGCGGGCATGGCGCCTACGTCAAGCGTTCGGTCGCGATTGTCCAGCGTGCCGTAGATGTCAATGTACTGCGCCCCGTGGTT
Organism: Phycisphaeraceae bacterium; assembly: GCA_007125385.1. GTDB lineage: Bacteria > Planctomycetota > Phycisphaerae > Phycisphaerales > Phycisphaeraceae > SKPT01. The sequence continues at coordinate 4,346 of SLDI01000405.1, forward strand.
CTCGATCGAGCCAAGGTCGTTGATTGTAAACGTGCCACCGAGTTGAAGCGTACTTCCCTGCTCAAGCACGATCTGGCCGGCGTTGATCCAACTCTCGGCTTGGATCAGAATCGTCCTATTCGGGGCAACGTGGATCTCACCATGGTTTTCGAAGCGATCCCCCCGCACTCGAAGGAAGGCCCTACCGTCTAAGACGGAGATCTGTCCGTGGTTATGAATCACTGCCCCCGTCGAACCGAAATCGGTGCTCTCACCGACCTCAAGACGGATCTGCTCCCCGATCGTCAGTGTGCTGTGGTTCGCCGAAAGCTCATTTGCGTTTCTAGCGTTGAACTGGATCGTTCCCACGCCACTGAGGTGCTGGTCGCCCACGAATCGCAGCCCGCTGGTCCAGCCCGTGAGGGAGATAGTCGACTCTTCAAGGGCCAAGCCATTGCGGATCTGCAAAATGGCTCTATCCAGGTTCAGGTCTGTGCCGCCAGCCAGCGTGATCCCATCAAATTCGGGCACCCCTCCGTACATGTGAGGCCCGATGATCAACGCCTCGCCACTCCGGATCCTGGTATTGCGCAGCACCGCATTCCCGAGCAGTTGGTAGGTCCCGCTGCCCACTTCAAGATCGGGTACCTCCAGCACGCCGCGGTGGTGGTACAGCATCGCATCGGCGGCGTTAAGCGTCAGGCTGTTGAGGCTGATGTCGGTCTCGAGGTTGATCTGATAGGGGCTTCCGCTCGCATCCACCACGACGTCGTATGTGGCCCCGGCCGGCTGCCCATTATCCGGGTAAAGGTCGGTCGACCACATGGTCGGGTCGATCCAGTCCCCGTCGATGGCGTCCTGCCAGGAAGCGGAGGTCTGGGCGTGAGCGGCCCCCGAGATCACAAGAACCAATGCCGTCGTCAGCATACGGCTGGCCAGGCTCAGCCCGTCCCTTGTAAGCATGCCGTCCCCTCTCAAGCCGATAGGTCCCATTTGGCTCCCGTCGGCGACCATCGCCAACGATGCAGGGACCAGTCTACCACGTGAGCGGCACGGTACACAGCAAAATCTTCTCGGGATCGGCCTTGGACGTGGGCCGGCGGGACGATCGACAGGGCCTGCTCGGGCTCCAGGTCCACGTTTTCGCCGCATGGCCACAGATCGATCGCGCCGCCCGGTCGTTTTTCGTGATGCTGTCACTGAGCGCCACCCAGCCACCGATGGGCGCGTTCAAACCCAGCCACGTTGATGGAGGGTGCGCCTCGTAGTCCGACCGGCCCCGCGTCGGGGCTGGAGCGACACGATGGCGTACCGACTGAGCGTGGCTAAAGTCCATTCGATCTTGACGTTACATGAGGCTGGCTGGTCGCAGCGGCAGATCGCCAAGGATTTGGGCATCGACCGTGAGACGGTGGCGCGGTACGTGCACCTGACCCGGGCGGAGGCGGGTTCAGAACCAGCCACGCAGGCGAACGCGCCTCCCGGGTCAGAAGCCTCTGAGGGGGCAAATCAGCCACCGAGGCGGCGAACGCGCCCACCGGGTCGGCCGGCGTTGACGGGGCCGTCGCGGCCGGCGGGGGAGGCCGGCGGAGCGTGCGTCGCGATGGCCACATCAAGGTGGCGTAGGCGCACTACTCCGTGCCGCCGGAATACCTGGGCCGGGAGCTGTGGGTGCGTCACGACGCGAAGCTGGTGCGGGTGTTCAACAGCCAGATGGAGCTGATCGCCACATCCGCGCCAGGAGCCGGGCGGGTTCATCGCCGGCGTCGAGCGTGGCGCCGCATGGCTGCTGCACAAGGTCGGGGGCATCGGCCCGCAGTCGCAACGCTGGGCCGAGGCGATGGGCGCCCAGGGCGTCGAGGTAGGCTTCGTCCTGGCGCAGACGCTCCAGATCCTGCAGGCAATCGCCGCCGGCGAGCAGATTGCCGGGGATGTTCAGCGTGTGATCGGACTCGTGGTAGGGCAGGTGGCGCTTGAGCACGTGCAGGTGCTCGTCGATGCGCCGCACGAGCCCGACGCGTTGGGCCAGCAGGAGCATGGCCCCGATGCCGCCGACACCGGTGGCCCGGCCGCGGCCGGCCACGTCGTAGTGGATGTTGCGGGCCCCGAACATGGGCCGGGGCTGGTCGCGCCACTGGCGCGGGGCCAGGCGCTTCTGGATGCGGCGCTTGCGGCGGGCCGACTTGCGCTGTCTACTGTGGGGACTCACCTGGAATGCCTCCTTGCATTGAACTTGGCTATGCCGACATTCGGCAACAAGGCAGGCATTTCAGGTGTTTTTCGTCCGCGTGGCCGGTGAACGGCCGGGGATCACGCTTGGTTAAGGGCTAGAGACGCCCCGCCGTACCACGCCTGGCGTCATGCTCCTGATTTTCAGGAGCATGTATCCCCTTAGCGTGTTGGTTGCCGGGCCGTGCGCCCGGCCTGTCCCCCTTCTCCCGGTTGTACCGCTGGCCGCCCACGCCGGCGAGGGCTTCGAGGCCCGGCCGAGCGTGGCACTATCGTCGACGTCCACCCCCTCGAACCTTCGTAAGTCGCCAAGACCACTCACTCTTGGTCGTGTCAACCATTAACACCCCGCCTTTCATCGCGTCCATGCCGAACAGCATCTCATCCGTCTGTTCATCAGGAACTACGGCCTGAATGACTCGGCGGGCCGACGTGTTGGTCTGGCCATCCCTTACGATCAGCTCCACAACAACAAGGGGGGCCTGCTTGGTTCCATGCACGGTGACACAGTTGATCGCGCCGACGACCGGTAGGCCCAAGGATTTGACGATGTCCGAACGGATCGTTGAATTGGTGGCGCCAGTATCAATGATCGCCTTGATCGGCCGAGACCGATCCTGATGGTGCGGGTGGCACACGTGCAAGCTGAGAGTACACTGATCGTCGGCGATCCGGCCGGCAAGCACGGCATGAGGCTTCGACCTCTCATGCTGCTTGTCGTGGTGCGCCTTTCGTTTGGCGCGGCGCTTCCGCTTTTCGTCTTTAGACCGGCCACTCGTCATTGTTCGCCCAGCTTACCCGCTGAATGGTGGCAGTGGGATCCTCTGGACGAATCTGCTTGACGAGAAACACAACACCCTCGCCGAACCTCTCGACCCCAGCTTCATACGCTTCGCTCAAGCTATCGAAAAACCCGAGCAGTTCGCGCCCACGGATAACACACCACTCGTCTTCATGACCCTCTCTGATCCACGCATGACGGTGCTCGTCAAAGTAACGGAGCTCGGTGTCCAAGGTCATTGTGCTAGCGTCCATCGGTGAAGGTTCCTGCACAGTCTCGACTAGCCGTTACCCGCTTCGGTATTCCAGGGGGGCTGCGTTAGGCGACTGCTATCGGACAGCGTCAGGGGGAGCCTTCCCCCAAGATACCGCGCGGATCATCCGGCCGCCAACCAATTCTAGGTTGACGCGGGCGAAAGGCTCGCCCCATACAGTGAACATCCCACGCCCAGCGCCCCCGTAGTGGGGCCTCCAGCGATCACCCACAACATGTGGGGGCGCTCAAACGTACTACCGCACCGCCGGCGCCTTGAGGTACTCGCTGCCGGGGATCGTCGCCACCCCGAGCACCGCCGCCGCCCCGTCGCACAGCCGCACCCACCCCTCGCCACGACCCCGGCCAGCAGGACGTGCGCCAGGGCCCGCTGCCGTGGCGTGAGCTGGTGCCACGGCACGATCGCAGCCCTGTCCCGCACCTGTTGATCCGCGTCGATCTGCCGGACCGGCGGCAGGCCGGGGAGGGTTGACCCATGGCGGCGTCATCCTGCCGCCACGTCGTCGTGCGCTGGCAACCAGCCCACGAAGCGGAGCACAAGCGGGTCGTCGGGATCGCGTCGATACCATGCGCGCCGCCGCCTGTTGTCGCTTGACGCCGGCGCGTACGAATTGAAGTCGCCCGACATGGCCACGTCCCGCCGGGCCTCATACTCGCCATGCAGCGGCCCGCCGATCAGGTGGCACGTCACGATGTCAGAAGGGTCGTTCGTAAACTCCATCATTCTCACCCCTTGCCCTTCTTCGCCGGCCGGCCCGGTGCCGGTCGACCGGGGCGCCGATCCATCCGGGCCACACGCGCCAGGTCCTTGCGATCCACCATCCAATCCCGCCCCACCTTCCGGCCCTTGAGCCGCCCCGATTGCAGCATCGCCTGCACCCGCCGGACCGTCACGCCCAGGCGGCCGGCTGCGTCGCGCGTCGTCACGTAGGCATCCATGCTTCGTATTATGGCCGGGAAAAAATATTCGTCAAGAC
>SLDI01000130.1:0-8493 GCA_007125385.1 Phycisphaeraceae bacterium
CGGGTGAACGACATGAGATTCCGTGGAAACGCCTCGCCCATACGTGCCAGAGTAGCCCCAACATGCACTAGAGTAAAGTGCATAACCAGATTCCTTCTATATACTGGTCTTCATGGTCGATTCAATGCACATGAAGGCGCCGAATCCCCAGGGGGCCATGCTCTGGCGCTGGCTGAACCAGGCCTCCGAGGCGTGGGTGGAAGTGAACCTGGCGGACCTGACCGCTGCCGAGGGCGCGGCCGTCGGGGGGTTGGTGCGCAGCGGGCAGTTCCAACTCCGTCAGCAGGTCGACGCACGCGGCGGTCCGGATGAGCCGCACGTCCGCGCCACCTGCGTTGTCACCGGCGACTTCAAGCAGGCTTTGCTGCGCGCCTTGCGCGGGGCGGTGCCGGAGTTTAGTGACCGGCTGGTCGTGTACCCGGCTTCGACCGCTCAGTACCGGCTCAGCGGTGCTGGCGTGGCGACGCAGGCCGAGATCCGTCAGTTCGGCGGCGGGGCCTTCGAGGAGGATTTTTTGGCGAAGAGCCTCGGCTTCGCCATCCCCGGCGTCGTCCAGATCACCGACCTCCAGTACCTCCCCCCGGAAACCCCGAAAGCCCCGGAACCCCCGGAAGCAGCCGCTGACCCGCCGGCGCCGGGGCTGTCGGAGTCCGACGGCCCGGCCAAAGCGGCCGCCCGCCGAACATTCGCCTGGCCGGTCCCCAGGACGGAAGGGCACGTTGCGGCCTATCACGCGGCGCGGAAGTCGGAATACCTGACCCTCGGGCGCGACGTGCTCGACGACAAGACCGGGGCGCAGGATCAGTTCAAGAAGGTGTTCGGACCCAGCGCCATCGCTCGGGCACTGACCGAAAAGCTCGGCACGAACGTCCACCGCGCCTGCCGCGCCCAGGATGTGCTCAAGACGCATACCTACAGGAATCTGATCCAACCGCTGATCCGACAGCCGCCGCGCAAGCCCGTGGATTGGGATGAGATGATCGCGGGCCGGGTCGGCGAGGATCTTCCCGAGATCCTGGAGGAGATCCCGTTCGAGGATGAGCAGGCGTGAGTCGCGGCCCCGACGAGTCATGCGTCCGCCAGAGCGAGTTCAACCCCAAGCAGCTTCTGGCGACGGAGTTCTGCTCGCAGTGGTGGATCACGGCCAGCCATGTGCGTCGGCGCGACAGCGACGGCCGGGTGCTGGTGTGCCGCAAGGCGGGGGCGTATCCGCTCGGCGACATGGTCCACTGCCGCGATTGCGGCAGGTGGGCGCCGGGCGCGCGACACGAGCCGCGATGCGTCGATTGCCAGGTCGAGTCCGAGCGTGTCACATTCATCGGGCGGACGCGGCGCTGGCCGAGACCGGACCGCCTCGAGTTCTGGCGGCGGTACTGGTCGCGTCCGGAGTCGGTCGAGCAATGGATGCTGAGGCGGATGCCCCGGCCGACCGGACGCATGGAGGGCGATTCGAGCGCCGCGGGTGATCAGGGCGATGGTGACTCACCGATCGAAGAGGTGGACGTCTTTGGCGGCTCCCTGGAGCAGGATCAGACGTGGGGCAACACGCCGAGCGCTCACGAACTGTTCAAGCAACTGCGAGGACGGTTCCTCGAAGTGATCAGGACGAAGGATGGAAAGAAGAAAAAGCGGATCAAGCGGCGCGGTGCTGGCTGCAAAAAGGCGATGCTTTCCGAGGACGATCATGGGCTGTTGAAAGAGATCGTCTATTACCGCAGGACGGGCAGGATTGTGCCATCGGCGCGCCGGGTGAGCGATCCTTTCGACAAATCGGAAAAGCCTTTGCGTATGCCTGGCCAAACGTGCGGGCTGTAACGCAACCCAGCGAGCTCGCAGCGGCGAACCGAAAAGGTTGCCGCCGAGCGGCGTGCTCGGCGGCAACGGTAGAGGCCGCGCCTTAGGCGCGGAACCCGGAGCGTCATGGCTACTGCCCCTGACGAAAATCCAGCTTCAATGAGGCCTCGCCGTCCGGGCGAGGAAGGGAAAGGCCGGTCTTTGGCTGGCTTGGCCGGCGACGAACGGAGCGATCGTGTTGCACCATGACGGCACCAATGTAAGAACCCTCGGAGTGGTTGTCAAGTTATGTATATTTGTAATGGGAAGTATGAAGGGGTTGCAAAAAATGTAAGTCCACGATACATTCTGCCTCATGAGCCTCGACGGCGCCGATATCCGCTGGCTGAAATTCCGGCCGTGGCTCCGAGCGGCATGTGTGCTCTGTGCCCTCCTGTGTCTGCTGATGGGGGCCGGCCTGGGGACGTGGGGCTTGATTACGGGCGGGGTCTGGCGCGCGCTGGCCGGGACCGCTGCGCCGACGCTGCCGGAACTGGTGTTGCTCCGCCTCGCCGCGATATGGCTCTCCACACCGGCGGAGCGCCGGGCGCTGCGGCGGCCGCGGAGACACAAGCCATGATTTTTCGAATCTCCGACACAATGCTGTCAGTCCGCCGGGGTATGCTGCGGGTCACGTTTAAGAACGTCCCCGCCAAGGCATCACAAGCAGCCATCGCCGCCTTGCACGTCAGCGTTTGGGCATAAAAAGGGAACTCGCCTGTCCAAGCGATGGAGCAAAATGACCCGAGATCAATGTCTACACCGGGACTCTCACACAAGGAAACCTACCGATGAGCCAGACCGCGACGACGACGGAAGCGTTGACGTATGAACAGTTGAGCGAGGCGGTTACCGGCGCAGCGGCCCTGCGCGCTCGGACGCGTCTACAGCCGGCGGGTGGGCCGGGGACAAAGGTTTTTCCGCCGACGTACGCGGGCGCGGTGTACGCGGTGGAGCGGCGGCGTTTGCCGGGGAGGGAGGAGCCGGTGACGTGCGTGCTGCTGGACTCGGTCCAGTCGCAGGCCAACCGGATGGAGGCGGCGTTGCAGGACGCGGTCGACGGCGTGCTCGGCGATGAGCTGAGCGTGCGGATTCCGCTGATCGCGGTGGATTTCAGCGGCTATGGGCCCGATGGCGACGCCGACGAGAAGTTGCGGCTGATCGACAGCATCGAGCGTGTGACGAGTCTGCAAGCACCGCACAGGGTGGCGGACGCCATTCTGCGCGACAGCGTCTACAGGCACAACGGCCAAATGCAGCCGTTCCGCAAATCCGAGATCGGCGAGGCGATTGACCGGGCGGACCTGCGCAACGCGACGCCGCTGTACGAGTTGTGCCCGACGGCGCTGGTGTTCGGCATGTGGGACTCAACCGGGCCCAAGGGTGGGCTCGGGGTGAAGTTTGAGCGGGCGATGGCGTCGGAAATCGTCGGCGTGGGCTGCCCGTACGCGTTCGAGGGCGACGAGGCTCGGCCAAAACATCGAGGCGTGCGGAATGACCCGTTGGGCATCCGTGCGGCGGTTCGCGTGAGCAAGCATTCGCTGACAGAGTGGGAGGTGGCGGACGACGCCAAGGCGAAGGGCACATTATCCCCCGCCGAGATCAACCACAGCAACGTGCCGTTCGACGGCGACAATGCCGGTGTGACGATCGAGTACGCGGAGCAGACGACGGTGCTGTCGTTGGCGGCGTTGCGGCGGCTGCGTTTCCCGCCGAAGGGGAAGCCGTGGCAGGCGAGCAAGCAGCAGCGAGAGCGCGATCGGGCGGCACAGACGGTGCTGGCGGCGCTGGCGCTGTGCGCGGCGGAGCTGGCGGCAGCGGATATGGACCTGCGGTCACGCTGTCTGCTCTGGCCGGAGCAGACACGGCAGTGGGAGTTGCTGGATAACCCGGGACAGGAGCCGGCCCGGCATGCCCTCGGTGCGGAGGCCGCGGTGGCCCTGCTGCGTGAGGCGGTCGAGGCGGCGAAGAAGGCGGGCGTGACGTGGCAGGAGGAACCGATCCGGCTGGAGCCGTCCGAGCAACTGGTGAAGCTGGTGCGCAAGAGTCAGGAACAGGCGGCGAAGGAGGGGGCGGAGGAAGGCGGTGAGGCATGAGCCTGTGCCTGGGGATTCGTTATCTCGGCGGCTACGCTGTGGCCACGGACCCGGCGTCGCGGCGGCGCGCCGAGTGGCCGCCGCATCCGGCGCGGGTGTTCATGGCCTTGGCGGCAGCCCATTTCGAGACGGGTGCCGATCCCGCCGAGGCCGAGGCGCTGCGCTGGCTGGAAGATGCGGGCGAACCGGCGCTTTACGCAACGGAGGCGGATGAGCGGCAGGTGGTGGAGACATTCGTGCCGGTCAACGACAAGTCGACGGGTAGTGGGATGCTCCAGTCGGTGGCGGGGCTGACGCGCAGCCGACAGCCGCGAACGTTTCCGCGCGTTCGACCGCATGATGAGCGGGTGTATTTGTTCTGGCCGCACGCGGACGCGTCGCCAGCGGGGCATCGTGTGGCCCTGGAGCAACTCTGCGGCAAGGTGACGCGGATCGGGCACTCGTCGTCGCTGGTGCAAATGTGGGTTGTTGACGATGTCCCCGCGGCTGACGGGCCCCACCTGCGCTGGGAGCCGGATGATTTGGAGGCGGACGTGCGGCTGCGGGTGCCGACGGGCGGGCTGCTGGAGCGATTGGCAGCGGATTATGAGCGTGAGCGTCGCCCGAGCGTGGGCACGTGGCGGGGGTATCGCCGGCCGCGTGAAGTGGATCCGGCCTTGCCGGGCTCAATCTGGGGACCACACCTAATCGTGCGGCGACTGGAGCCGGCGGAGGAGAACCCGCATCGCCGGTTGGACCTGGTCGCGACACTCCAGGTGATGACGGCGATGCAGCGCGCGGTGCTCAGCCACGCTGCTGAGCCGGTGCCCGAGTTTATCAGCGGGCATGGCGCCGACGGCGCGCCGAGCGATCGGCCGCACCTGGCGTACCTTCCGCTGGCGTTCGTCGATCAGGAGCATGCCACGGGCCACCTGCTGGGGCTGGCGGTCGCGGTGCCGGCTGGCTTGGAGCGGGCAGAGCGATATGCGGCGCTGGCCGCGGTGGGGAAGGTCGAGGAACTGCGCATCGGCCGGCTTGGCTCGTGGCGGCTTGTCGCGGACCACCAGAGTCGTCGCAACCTGCGGTCGGAGATGTGGACTGGTGGCGGGGACGGAGCGACGCACTGGTCGACGGTGTCGCCGATCGTCTTCGACCGGCATGCCAAGGCGAAGAACCGTGAACAGCGGGAGCAGGAGCTCGCGGAAATGATCGGGCGGTGCTGCATGCGGATTGGCCTGCCGGAGCCGAGGGACGTGATTATCCGGCCCGTCTCGGCGCACCTGGGTGTGCCGGCGGCGCATGAGTTTCCGCGGCTGAGCCGGAAGGATGGCAGTGAGCGACGACACGTGCATGCGAGCCTCATCTTCGATGAGAAGGTGCGTGGGCCGATCGCGCTGGGGGCCGGGCGATTCCGTGGGTACGGCTTCTGCCGACCTCTGCGAAACCGGAGGGCGGTGTGATGAATGAGTTGAAAGTGAACGATTTTGCTGTGTTTTTCGAGGCGATTCACGCCCATCCGCCGTTTCCGTGGCAGACGATGCTCGTGCATCGCGTGGCGGAGCAGGGCTGGCCGGAGGGGATCGACCTGCCGACGGCCAGCGGCAAGACGGCGTGCATCGACGCGGCCGTGTTCCTGCTGGCGATGGGCGCCGCGGCGGCGCGGCGGCGGATCTTCTTCGTCGTCGACCGGCGAATCGTCGTGGACGAGGCGTATCGCCGGGCCGAGCGGCTGGCGGTGAAGCTCGAGAATGCGACCGAGGGCGTGGTGAAGCAGGTGGCGGACCTGCTGCGAGCGCTGGCCGGGCTCGGCCCCAACGATGACCCACTGGTGGTCTCGCGACTCCGTGGCGGGTTGCTCAAAGATGAACGGTGGCGAAGCAGTCCAGCCCAGGCGGCCGTGGTTACCGGGACGGTGGACCAGGTGGGATCGCGGCTGCTGTTCCGAAGCTATGGATCGAGCCCGCTCGCTGCGCCGATCGATGCGGCGCTGACGGCATGCGACTCGCTGATCCTGCTCGACGAGGCCCACTGCGCCGTGCCGTTCATGCAGACGGCGAGGGCGGTATCGCGGTACGCGGACAGGCCGTGGGTCGGTGGCGGTACGGGCGATGGTGAGAGGAGCGGCCGGCAGATGATCGCACCGCCTCTGACGCTCAGCATCCTGTCCGCCACGTTGCCGAAGGAGGCGACGGACGTCTTTCCGGGTAGCGCCCGTGAGGCCGCGCTGGACCACGAACTGCTGCATCGTCGGCGGCAAACGGCGAAGCCAGCCGAACTGGTCAAGCCCGTCAAGGATCGCGATGCCCTGGCGAAGCAGTTCGTCAAACGGGCAACGGACCTGGCGCACGACCAGCCACGCCGCATCGCCGTGATGGTCAACCGGGTGGCGACCGCCGCCGAGGTCGCCCGGAGCTTGGGCGAGCAAGTGGAGGGCCGGAAGGCGAAGCTCAATGCGGACGTCGTGCTGCTGACAGGGCGAATGCGGCCATTCGATCGCGATCAGTTGGTGAATCAGTGGTCGCCGAAGCTGAAAGCTGGTTCAGAAGAGCCGCTGGAACGGCCCATCATCCTTGTCACCACGCAGTGCCTGGAGGTGGGGGCCGACTTCAGCTTCGATGTGTTGTTGACCGAGTGTGCGTCACTGGATGCGTTGCGACAACGCTTCGGGCGCGTCAATCGTCTGGGTGATCCGCAGGTAGAGGTCGACGCGGCCGTGCTCGTGGCGAAGCCGGATGTGGCGGCGAAGGCGGACGATCCGATCTACGGCGAGGCGCTGAAGAAGACGTGGCAGTGGCTGACCGACAACGTGGACGACGAGACGTTTGATTTTGGCATCGAGGCCGTGGATGGGAAGCTGCCGGCTGATGCGGAGGCGCTGTCGGAGTTGAACGCGCCGTCCCCGGACGCACCGGTGATGTTGCCGGCGCATGTTGATTTCTTTTGCCAGACCTCGCCGCGGCCGACGCCTGATCCGGACGCGGCGGTGTTCCTGCACGGGCCGCGCGAGGCGGCACCAGAGGCACAACTGGTCTTCCGGGCGGATCTGCCCGATCCCGCTGCAAGCGACGATTGGCCCGCGACTTGGCCGGAGGCGGTCGGGCTGCTGCCGCCGGTGAGCAGCGAGGCGTTGACGCTGCCGCTGCACGTGCTGCGGCGATGGTTGGCGGGCACGGTGAGCGAACAGGCGGTGGCGGCCCTCGGCGATGTGGAGGGGCAGGCGGGCGAGCAGGAGGAGGAGCGTGGGCGTGGGCAGCCGCAGCCGTTCGTCATTTGGCGAGGCCGGCGGAACTCGACGGCATCAACGGATCCGCGGCAGGTGCAGCCAGGCGATCTCGTGGTGGTGCGGGCGGATGCCGAGTGTGCCGGTGCGCTCGGAGCGGCGTTCTGCAAGCCAGCCGAGGTGCCTCTGGATATTGCTGAGCAGGTGTATCCGCAGGCGCGGGGCCGACACGTTCTGCGCCTGGTGCCGGGACTCGATGATCTGGCCGCCGAAGAGTACGCTCCCGCCGATCTATCAGCGATGACCCGGCTCACATCATGGGCGATAGAGGATGATCGTGAGCCGGCCACGTTTGACGAATCGCTGGAGGAGTTGCTGAGCGAAATCGCGGCGCAGGAGGAACCTCGCCGGGAGGAACTGCGCTGGCTGACGATCGCCGCGGCCCAGTTGCGCAAGCAGCACCGCAGCGAACCTCACCCGGCGGGCGGCCTGTTGCTGCTCGGTGCACCAACCACGGGCCAATTCGTGTCGGCGGACCTGGATGGCGATGCCGACGACGCGTTGTCGGCAGCGGAAGAGCCGGTGCCGCTCGACGAGCATACGCGGGACGTTGTTCGACAGGCACGGGCCTCGGCGGGGTCGTGCCTGGCGCCCGAACTCGCCGAGGCGGTGGGATTGGCGGCGGAATTGCACGACCTGGGCAAGGCCGACCCACGCTTCCAGGAACTGCTGCACGGCGACGCATTGACCGCGGCCGTCGAGATGGCCAACGGCCGCATCGTTGCGAAGAGTGCCGGGGCACGACGGTCGCCACGCCCGCAGCAGCAGATCGCCAGTGCCGCCGGCCTGCCCAAGGGCTTCCGACACGAGATGCTGTCGATGCAACTGGTGGAGGCCGCGGCGGACCGGTTGCCGACGGCTACAGACCTGCGCGAGCTCGTGCTGCATCTGATCGCCTCGCATCACGGGCATGCACGGCCGTTCGCGCCAGTCGTGGTGGATGAGGAACAGCCGACGGCACGGGTCGATGGGATCGAGTTGACGCAGGCGCAGCGGGAACGTCTGACGCCGCCGCACCGGCTGGATTCGGGCGTTGCCGAACGATTCTGGCGACTGACCCGGCGTCACGGCTGGTGGGGCTTGGCGTACCTCGAGGCGATGCTTCGCCTGGCGGATCACGCCGCCAGCGCTGCGGAGGCCACAGCCGCATCCGAACCCTCGCTGGAGACTTCGCCATGACCGAACGACCTCAACACGACAGCCTGCCCCTGCCGGGCCTTGACGGCTCCAACCCGCTCGCCTTTCTGGCGGCGCTGGGGACACTGCGGACCGTGACCGCGGCGTGGCCCCAGCGCGAGGTGAAGA
>SLDI01000705.1:0-8443 GCA_007125385.1 Phycisphaeraceae bacterium
CCGCCACACCCGAGCCCCCCACCGACCCCACGGCCCCCGACGCCCAGGCCCCGGCCGCCGAGGAAAAGCCCGAGCAGAACGTCAAGGTCCAGGACGTCGGACCGGCGCGCAAGAAGCTCACCATCGAGCTGCCCGAGTCGCGCATCAACGGCAAGATCGAGGAGGCCTACGGCCGGCTGCGCGACGAGGCCGCCCTGCCCGGGTTCCGCCGCGGCCGCGCCCCCCGCCGACTCATCGAGCGCCGCTTCGGCGACGCCGTCCGCGACGACGTCAAGGGCCAGCTCCTCTCCGAAGCCTACACCCAGGCCATCGAGGACCAGTCCCTGGCCGTCATCGGCGAGCCCGACGTCAAGGACGTCGAGAGCATCGAGCTGCCCGAGTCCGGCCCGCTCGCCTTCGAGGTCGAGGTCGAGGTCGCCCCCGACGTCGCCCTGCCCGCCTTCGACAAGCTGACGATCGAGAAACCCGCCGCCGCCGTCACCGACGACGACGTGCAGAAGGAGATCGACCGCGTCCGCGAGCGCATGGGCCAGCCCCGGCACGTCGAGGGCGAGCCCGTCCAGGCCGACGACTTCGTCATCGCCGACGTCAAGGTCCACGCCGGCGCCGACGACGCCGAGCCCCTGCTCGAGCAGAGCGGCGCCCACGTCTGGGTCGCCGGCGAGTCGCGCGACTTCCGCGGCCACGTCGCCGGCATCCTCGTCGACGACCTGGGCAAGCGCCTCACCGGCAAGAGCGTCGGCCACGAAGAAGTCATCTCCACCACCGGGCCCGCCGGCCACGAAGACGAGCGCATCAAGGGCCAGCCCATCACCATCCGCCTGACCATCACCGCCATCGAGCGCATCGAGCCCGCGCCCCTTCAGGACCTCGTCCAGCAGATGGGCCTGGAGTCCGAGGACGACCTGCGCAAACGCGTGCGCGAGATGCTCGAGCAGCGCGCCCAGCAGGAGCAGACCCAGGCCATGCACAAGCAGATCGCCGACCAGCTCGTCGACAAGGTCGAGCTGGAGCTGCCCGAGGGCCTGACCTCACGCCAGACCGAGCGCGTGCTCTCGCGCCGCCGCATGGAGCTGGCCTACCAGGGCAAGAGCGAGCACGAGATCGAGCAGGAGATCGCCGAGCTGCGCGCCGGCTCCGAGGCCGAAGCCCAGCGCGAGCTCAAGCTCTTTTTCATCATGGACCAGGCCGCCAAGGACCTGAACATCGAGGTCAGCGAGAGCGAGATCAACAGCCGCATCGCCATGATGGCCATGCGCCAGGGCCGGCGCCCCGAGAAGCTCCGCCAGGAGTTGCAGGCCCGCGGCCAGCTCGAGCAGATGTTCCTCCAGCTCCGCGAGGACAAGACCCTCGACGCCATCCTCGAGAAGGCCCACGTCCAGGACAAGCCGGCCGAGCAATGACCGCGGCCCGGCCAATGAACACCCCGGCAAGCCGGGGCCGCATCGCGCGACCCACGCCATGACCTGCCTTGCCGCAACCATCGCGAGCCTGTCCCCCACCCTCGCCTGGGCGCCGGGGCGCATCATCCTCGCCGCCGCCCTGCTCGCCGTGGCCCTGATCTTCATCGTCATCGTCGGCGTGTTCCTGCGCCGGGCCCTGCTGGGCGGGTCCAGCCAGGGCGTGGACCACGGCGTCTCGCTCGAGAAGATGCGAAGGCTGCACGAGGCCGGCGAGCTCTCCGACGAGGAGTTCGCCGCCGTCAAGGACTCGCTGGCCAGAAAGATCCAGCAGCGCAGGAGCGAGAACGGCCAGGGCTGAGCCAGCCCCGGCTCGCGCTCCCGCGCCCGCATGGCGCGATTTTGCGGCCTGAGGCGGCCCGCCCGCCTGGGCAAGCCCAAAAAACCAGCCTGCGGGTGTCCCCCATCGCCCGACCATCGACTATCATGGAGCGTGCGCCCACCACCCCAGCCCGGGCCGTCAAGCAGCCCCGGAATCTGGACGATCTGTCGTTGGCGGGCGCCACGGCGCGGACGCGGCAGCAACGCGAGCCAATCCAGGATCACCAATGGCCAGTCAGAAAAGCGGCACCAAGGGCGGCAGGAGCACAGCAGGCAGCGGAGGCGGCGCGGACGGCGGACCCGGCGGCGGCGGCGGCTCCGGCGGCGGCTTCAAGGGCCGACGCGTCACCACCTGCTCCTTCTGCGGAAAAAGCTCACGCGAAGTTGGGCCCATGGTCGAAGGGCCCAACGACGTCTACATCTGCGCCAACTGCACCGACCTGTGCCAGAACATCTTCCGACAGGAACGCCGACGCGTCCACGCCGGCCGGCCCAGCTTCGGCACCATCCCCACCCCGCGACAGCTCAAGGAGTTCCTCGACCAGTACGTCATCGGCCAGGAAATGGCCAAACGCGCCCTGTCCGTGGCGGTGCACAACCACTACAAACGCCTCTCCTCCCTCGAAAAGGAGGAGAAGGACACCGCCCTGGAGCTCGACAAGTCCAACGTCCTGCTCATCGGGCCCACCGGCAGCGGCAAGACCCTGCTCGCACGCACCCTCGCACGAACCCTCAACGTCCCCTTCGCCATCGGCGACGCCACCACCCTCACCGAGGCCGGCTACGTCGGCGAGGACGTCGAGAACCTCCTGCTCAAGCTCCTCCAGGCCGCCGACTACGACCTCGAATCCGCCCAGCGCGGCATCATCTACATCGATGAGATCGACAAGATCGGCAAAACCTCCCAGAACGTCTCCATCACCCGCGACGTCTCCGGCGAAGGCGTCCAGCAGGGCCTCCTGAAGATGCTCGAAGGCACCGTCGCCAACGTCCCCCCCCAGGGCGGACGCAAGCACCCCGAGCAGCAGTACATCCAGCTCGACACCAGCAACATCCTCTTCATCTGCGCCGGCACATTCGTCGGCCTTGAAGACCTCATCCGCAGACGCCTCGGCCGCAAGTCCATCGGCTTCGCCTCCGAGAACCAGCCCAAGCTCGCCCCCGGCCACGCCACCGGCGAAGACTCGCCCCTGCTCCAGGTCACCCCCGAAGACCTCACCGAGTACGGCATGATCCCCGAGCTCATCGGCCGCCTCCCCGTCGTCACCGCGCTGGCCCCGCTGACCGTCGACTCGCTCATCCAGATCCTCACCGAACCCAAGAACGCGCTGATCAAGCAGTATCAGCACTTCTTCGCCATGGAAGGCGCCGAGCTCGATTTCACCGACGACGCCCTGGCCAGGCTCGCGACCAAGGCCCTGGGCCGCGACACCGGCGCCCGCGCCCTGCGCAGCGTCATGGAGGAGCTCATGCTCGAGCTCATGTACGAGCTGCCCGAGCTCGACAACGACGGCGCCCGCTACGTCATCGATGCCGACGCCGTCGACGGCGACGCCTCGCTCGCCGAGCTGCGCGTCGCCAAGAAGGAGTCGGCCTAGCGCTGCCCCGAACCACTGCCGCCGCCATGCGGTACCAGCAGTGGCATCTGAACCGTGATGGGATCCAAGGCCATGAGTGATCGTCGGCAAATGCGTGTGGTGACAACGGCCTGCCTGTGCCTGCTGCTGCTGGCGGCGGGGTCGGCCCCGCCGGCACCGGCCGCCCGGGCGGACGTCTCCGCCGACCGCCTCTCCTCGCTCGCCGAGCAGGGCCGCTTCCTCGACCTGCTTCAGGTCCTGCGCGACCAGGCCGACGAGCCCGCCGAGCCGCTGCTGCGCTCGCTGGAGCGCTACGAGGCCAACGAGTCGCGCCGCCAGGCCCAGCGCCAGGAGGCGTACGAGCAGGCGATGCAGACCCTGGCCGAGGAGCTCGAGGCCGACCGGCTCGAGCGCGCCCTCGTCGCCGCGATCGACGCCCATCGCCAGGCCCGCAACAAGCGCGACGTGCTGCGCGACGAGAAGGTCCGCGAGCTCGTGCGGCAGGTCGAGGCCGCCGCCGACAACGCCGAGGCCGACGCCGACTGGATCGGCGCCCTGACCTACTACCAGTTGCTGGATGTGCTCTTCGAAAACCAGAACCGCTACCAGCAGGCCGTGGACCAGGCCCGACGGCACGTGCGGCTGCTGCAGGTCTACGCCCCCGAGCACTTCGCCGAGCTCCAGGAGGCCCGCCGCCAGGCCCGCGCCGAAGCCCGGGCCGAAGCCGAGCCCGACACCGACGACCCCGCCGAGCCGCTCGATGAGCTCGCCGAGGATGACCCCATCGTCCAGCTCGAGCACGAGCCGTGGGAGCAGCGCCTCGAAGGCGTGCAGTTGCGCATGTTCCGCCACGCCCTGCGCCAGACCGCCCGCCAGCACATCAGCGGCAGCGGCTTCGTGCCCCTGCTTCGCGGCGCCGTCGAGCAGCTCCAGACCGTCCTCGACACCGACGCCCTGGCCGAGGTCTTCCCCGGCCTCGGCGACGAGCAGCAGGTCCAGGCGTTCCGCAAGGAGCTCAACCGCATCGCCGCCACCCTCGATGAGCCCGGCGCCGAACTCTCCGCCCTCCAGGCCAACCAGCTCCTGGACCGCATCGACGTCGCCAACGGCCGCACCGTCAAGCTCCCCGAGGCCGTGCTCGCCTACGAGCTGACCGAGGGCGCCACCCAGACGCTCGACGAGTTCAGCTCCGTCATCTGGCCTCGCGAGCAGGAGCGCTTCACCCGCAGCCTCGAAGGACGCTTCTTCGGCATCGGCATCCACATCTCCCGGCGCAACGGCCAGCTCGTGGTCATCACCCCCCTGCCCAACACCCCCGCCCAGCGCGCCGGCGTCAAGGCCGGCGACATCATCGCCCGGGTCGACGGCCAGGAGTCCAGCACCTGGAGCCTCGACCGCGCCGTCCGCGAGATCACAGGCCCCGAGGGCACCAAGGTCCGCCTCGGCCTGCGACGCGAGGGCGAAACCGAGCTCGTCGAAACCGAAATCGAACGCGCCGAGATCGCCATCGAGTCCATCCGCGGCTGGTCCTACAACGACGACCACTCCTGGAACTGGATGATCGACCCCGACCAGCGCATCGGCTACGTCCGCCTCAGCCAGTTCATCCCCCAGAGCGCCCGCGATCTCGACGCCGCCATCGCCGCCATGCGCGACGGCGGCGGGCTCAACGGCCTGATCCTCGACCTGCGCTCCAACCCCGGCGGCCTGCTCAGCGCCGCCATCGAGGTCGCCGACCGCTTCATCGAGGAAGGCCCCATCGTCTTCACCGTCGACGCCGCCGGCCGGCGAACCTTCGAAGGCGCCGCCCGACGCGACCGCACCTACGACAAGTCCCTGCCCCTGGTCGTGCTCGTCAACGAAGGCTCCGCCAGCGCCTCGGAGATCGTCGCCGGCGCCCTTCAGGACCACGGCCTGGCGACCATCGTCGGCGCACGCAGCTTCGGCAAGGGCTCCGTCCAGGACCCCTTCCGCCTCGACCGCGGCAACGCCATCCTCAAGCTCACCACCCAGTACTACATGCTGCCCAAGGAGCGCATCATCGATCGTCGGCCCGACGCCGAACGCTGGGGCATCGAGCCCGACCTCGCCATCGACATGACCCGCGCCCAGCAGGGCAGGATGCTCGAGACCCGCCTCGAGGCCGACACCCTCTGGGACGCCGAACGCCGCGACGAGCACGCCCGCGCCACCGACCTGCTCGACGAGGGCCTCGATCCCCAGCTCGAGGCCGCCCTGCTGCTGATGCAGGCCCGCGTCGTCGCCGGCCAGATGAAGATCGCCAAGGCCAAGGCCGACTGACCCCCCACCGCGAGGGGCCCGGGGCAGAGCGTCTCCGACCGGGTTCCGTCCCCGGGCTCACCGCCCTGGCGTCGGCAGCAGGTCCTCCGGCCCGATCGGCTCGCCGCACCGCTGCCAGCTCATCGCCTGCTCCACGCGGTAAGGCCCCACCGCCGTCCGCCGCAGCCGCGCCAGGTGCCCGCCGGTGCCCAGCGCCCGCCCCAGGTCCCGCGCCAGGCTGCGGATGTACGTCCCCCGCCCGCACGTCACCCGCAGCTCCAGCCGCGGCCAGTCGTACGCCACCACCTCGATCGCGTCAATCCGCACCAGCCGCGGCTCCAGCTCCACGCGCCCACCCTTGCGCGCCACCCGGTAGGCCCGCCGACCGCCCACGCGCGCCGCGCTGTGCGCCGGCGGGACCTGCCACAGCTCGCCGACGAACCTCGCGCACGCCGACGCCACCGCCTCACCGCCCGGCGCCGCGTCCACCGCCACGGGCTGCGGCTCCGACTCCAGGTCGTCCGTCGCCGTATAAGCCCCCAGCGCCACCGTCGCCTCGTACGTCTTGGCCAGCCCCATCAACGGCTCCACGCACCGCGTCGCCCGGCCCAGGCAGCAGATCACCACCCCCGTCGCCAGCGGGTCCAGCGTCCCGGCGTGGCCCGTCTTCACCCCCCCCGCCGCCCGCCGCACCCGCCGCACCACGTCCATCGAACTCGGGCCCGCCGGCTTGTCCACCACCACCAGCCCCGTCATCCCTGTCCCACGCGCGCACATGACCAGACCATACCACCTCGCGCGCCGCCGCGACGGAGTCACGCTGCCGTCAGATCACCTTCAATACAGTCGTCGCGGGTGCCACTGACAAGGCCGTCCGCGGCCTTGTCAGTGTTTGACCGCGATTGCCACCGCATCCGCCTTCACAGCCATGACGGGCCCCTCCTTTTCCGCCATCCATCGGCCGTCAGCGGCGGAGGAAACCATGGACAAAGCGAATAAGCAAACCAGCAAGGACAGCAAGGCAGGAACACGAAGCACTCCGCAACACGGATGCTGTCTTCGCGACCTTCGCCTCTTCGCCTCTTCGCGGTTATCCGCTCTCCGGGTTCATCCGTGGTTCGTGCCCTCACATCTCCAGCAGCCGCTCCACGAAGTGAATGTCCACGTCCGAGCGCAGGAAGTTGCCGTTGCGCATCAGGTCCCCGTGCAGGCCGATCGTCGTCTTGATCGGCTCGACCTCGAACTCGTCCAGCGCCCGCTTGAGCGTGGCGATCGCCTCCTCGCGCGTCTCGCGGTGCGCGATGAGCTTGGCGATCATCGAGTCGTAGTAGGGCGGGATCGCATAGCCCGGCCGACAGTGCGTGTCCACCCGCACGCCCAGCCCGCCCGGCGGGTCGAACCGCTCAAGCCTGCCCGCGCACGGCATGAACCCGCGCTCCGGATCCTCCGCGTTGACCCGCACCTCGATCGCGTGGCCGCGCCGCCCGATCTGCTTCTGCGTAAACGGCAGCGGCTGCCCCGCCGCGACGCGGATCTGCGCCTGGACGATGTCGATGCCCGTGATCATCTCCGTCACCGGGTGCTCGACCTGCACGCGCGTGTTCACTTCCATCAGGTAGAAGTTCTTCTCGCCGTCCATGAGAAACTCGACCGTCCCGGCCGAGTAATACCCCGCCGCCTTGGCCAGCCGCACCGCCGCCTTGCACACCTGCTGCCGCTCGTCCTCGCTCAGCACCGGGCAGGGCGCTTCCTCGATCAGCTTCTGGTGCCTCCGCTGCATCGTGCAGTCACGCTCGAACAGGTGCACCACGTTGCCCTGCTGGTCGCCGAGCACCTGCACCTCCACGTGCCGGGCGTGCTCGATGAACTTCTCCAAATACACCGTCGCATTGCCGAACGCCCCCTCCGCCTCCTGCATCGCGCTCTTGAGCCCGCTGCGCAGCGCCATGTCGTTGTGCGCCACGCGCATCCCGCGCCCCCCGCCGCCCGCCGCCGCCTTGATCATCACCGGGTAGCCGATCTTGCGCACCACCGCCAGCGCCTCGTCCTCGCTCGCCACCTCCCCCTTGGACCCCGGGCTCGTCGGCACCTTGTGCTGCTGCGCCAGCTTCTTGCACGACACCTTGTCGCCCAGCAACTGCATCGATTCGACGCTCGGCCCGATGAACTCGATGTTGCACGACCGGCAGACCTCGGCAAAGTGCGCGTTCTCCGCCAGGAACCCGTAGCCCGGATGGATCGCGTCGACGTTCGCCACCTCCGCCGCCGCGATGATCCGCGAAATGTTCAAATACGAATCACTCGCCTTGGGCCCGCCGATGCAGATCGCCCGGTCCGCCAGCTCCACGTGACGCGCGTCGCGGTCGGCGCTCGAGAACACCGCCACCGTCTCCACCCCCAGTTCACGGGCGGCCCGGATGATCCGCACGGCGATCTCGCCGCGATTGGCAATGAGAATGCGCGAGAACATGGGGGGATCAGGGGCCCGGGGCCAGGGGTTAAGGGTTAGCGGTTAGGAATCAGCGGTGAGCCGCTCGCATGAACGCCCGTCCTGAGCGAGTCCGCGAGCGAAGGTCGGGATTTCTTGAGTTCTGATTTCTGATTTCTGATTGCCGATTTCCAAATTTCTGCATTCTGCATTCTGAATTCTGAATTGTTACCCCCCCTCGCTCAACCCGGCTTCACCTCAAACAACGGCTGATCGAACTCCACCGCCTGCCCATTCTCCACCAGCACGCGATCGATCGTCCCCGCCACCTCCGCCTTGATCTCGTTGAACACCTTCATCGCCTCGATGATGCACAC
>SLDI01000721.1:0-8384 GCA_007125385.1 Phycisphaeraceae bacterium
AAGGGAGGCCGCCGCGTTGGCGGTCGTCAACGTGCACCTGCATGGAGGATGGTGTTGATGCCGTACCTGTCGGTATCGGAAGCGGCGCGGCGTTTGGGCGCTCGGCCGCGGGACATCTCGGACCTGTTTTACAGAAGGGCGCTTCGGGACGACCTGTGCCCGATCGTCGGCGGCCGCCGATCGGGGCAGGTCGCCCCACTGCACACCCTCCATCAGGGCGTCGATGCGATCCGCGTCCACGCGGGGATCCAGCCCCAGAGCCTCGACCACCACCGCGTAGCGATGCCCCGCCACCGACCCCTGCGCCTGCTGGCTCAAATGCTCGGCGGCCTCGGGCATCGACAGCGCAAAGCGCACGAACATCAGCCGACGATACACCTGCACCAGGTGAATCTCGCGCACCATCGCACTCAAGGCGCCCAGCGACGGTTCGCCCGTGTCCTCCGCCTCATCAAGCGCCTGCATAAGCTCCGCCACGGGAAGCTCCGGCCAGCGTCCGATGCGCCAGTGGCGCCGCATCGTGCCGATCGCCTCACGCAACGTCTCGTCCGCCAGGACGTGCTGCCGCACCGCCGTGACGAAAGCCTCCGGCCCACGCGTCGTCTGCTCGTGCAGGTTCCGCACCCCGCGCCGCGCCGCCATGGCGTCAATGCCCCGCAGCGCCAAGGGCTCCACCTCCATCAATCGATCGAACGGCTGACGCATGATCGCCCGCTCGCGGGTGCGCTGGGCAATGACCAGATGCAGGTAACGCGCCAGCCCCGCCTGTTCGCCCTCGTACGACGCCAGGGCGGCGAGACGATGGAAAAGGTAATCCTCGAGCACCTCAACCCACGCGGGCGCCGCCTCATCGTCGTCCGCCAGTTCGTGTGCCGCCTCGAGATCGTCCAGCGCCGCCCAGTCCATCCCCGCCATCGCCCGGGCATAAGCGCGATGCCAGTGTGCCCACGCGGTTCCCCCGTCACGGTGCTTCAGACGCTGGGCGTAAAGCAGCGCCCGGGCGTAATAGGTCTGCTCCGCGGCGTTGAGGTGGTAGTTGGTCAGGCTGCCCAGGTTGGCGTAGCCGCGCACCAGCGCCCCCAGCGCCGACGCGGACTCGCCATGCTCGGCCATGTGCCGGTGCACGGCCCGCACCCCCATGAACTGGGCCAGCTCATTCATCACCCCCACCCGCGCCGTGAACTCCTCGGCCAGCGCATCGTCGTCGCGCCACGGCTGCGGCAGACGCTCAAGGCCCATCCCCTCGAGCGCCTCGACCAGCTCGTGACGCATCCAGGCATCGACATGCTTGATGATCTCCAGGTACACCTCCGGCTCGAGCCGGCCCGCCCGGCTATCGCCGATCGCCTCCTCGAACACCACCGGCCGCGCCCCTTCGGGCAGCCCGTTGGCTGCGTCCATCGGCTCGATCTCGAGGCGCAACGATGAATTGCCCGCGTGCGTCCTGGGATACAGCGTCAGCCCCGCCCCCGCCGTGGGCACCGCCTCCTCCAGCGCCGCGTCGCGCGTCGACAGCCCGAACTCCTCCCGCGCCACCAGCAGCACCGCCTGGCGCAGCAACTCGCGGTGCTGGTAGCCGGCGTAGGGCGTCTCCGGTTCCGCCGGGCGATCCACGTCCAGGAACAGCCAGCGCACCTCCGCCCCCTCGCCTCCCCCGGCCACCTCGACCGTCCCGGCTGCGACAAACGGCGCGGCCGCGAAGCTCACCATGGCGACGACCACGCAACGCAGGCCAGACAACGAAAGTCGCTTCATCGCATACCTCCAACGCAGAAGTGTCTTGTCACCCGATTCAACCAGCATCACTTGCCCGCGTGCTCGAAAGCGATTGGCTGGACGATCCGTGTTGACGTGCGGCGGCGACCGCCTCACCGGGCTCGGCCAGGCCGCGCCACACCCGCTCCGACGGGCAGCACAGATCCTGCACGGGGACGAGCTTCATGGCCAAACCCCTGCGGCGGATGACACGATAGTGTACCGGGCTATTGTCCGTTTGCCCAGAGCCAGCCACAGACGTTGCAACGTCTCATCCGGGGAAAGGCCCCTGCCCTCGGCCTGCCCCAGCGGCAGTTGACCACACGTTAGACTGGGCCGTGTCGATGCGATGGCCCCGCCCGCTTCGACGCGAGGTTCGTCAGGCGAGGCCATCGCGAACCGGAAGGATTCAGCCGATGCGCAAAGCGGTCTCCAGCCTGCGCGAGTTGTTCGAGTCGCGGCTGACCGGGCTGGGGCGGGCGCTCAACCAGCACGCCAGCGTCGAGTTGGGCAACGTCGACGCCACCTTGCGAACGCTCAAGGCCTTCCTCTTCACGCTCGAGGGCATGCTCCGCCGCAACGACCTCCTGGCGGTGCCGCTGACCGCGCGCGAACAGATCGAGGCGCAACTGGATCGCGCCATCCAGCAGTTGACCGACATGCCCACCGAGCCCGACGGCGACGAGGCGCTCAAGGCCCTGCGGGAAGTCGACAAGCTCCACGCCCTCTGCCTTCAGACCGGCCTGATGGCCGGCGAACTCGACGCCAGCCGCCTGCGCCAGACGGTGCTCGCGCTGGACCGGCAGCTCGGCGAGGTGGTCGCGCAGATCGACGGCGTCGGCGAGCAGGCCCGGGCGCGGGTCGACCAGATCGAATCGACCGGCCAGGAGAAGCTCGACGCGCTGCAACAGGCCTACGAGCAGAACAGCGAGGCGCTGCGCGAGCAGTTCGAGCAGGCGACCGACGGCATCGAGCAGCAGCTCGCGGCGCTGCGCCGCCGCCAGGCCGACGCCGCCGGAAACATGCAGCAGCTTGAAGCGGAGTTGACCGACCAGCGCAAGGCGCACGAGCAGCGCCTGACCGAGCAGGCGCAGGCCGCCGAGCAGATCGTCGAGCAGGCACGTCAACAACAGGAGCAATTCGCCAGCCTCGTCGGGTCGGCGCGGCAGCAACAGGCGGCTGTCGAACAGGTCACGCGCGACCTCGAAGAGCGTCGCGACTCGACCCGGGAACTGGCGACAAGCCTGCGCCAGCATCGCGACGAGGCGGAGCGCGCGGCGCGAGCGATCGAGCAGCAGGTCGAGACTGCGCGGCAGAACGGCCAATCGCTGACGGAGCTGCTTGAAGCCGGGCAAGCCGCACGCCAGCGCGCCGAGAAGGTTGGCGAAGAGATCGACGGGATCGTCCAGTCCATCGGCAGCAGGCAGGACGAGGCGCTCGAACAGGCCCGGGGCCTCGCCACCCGGCTTGAGCAGATGAACGCCTCGGCCCAGGCGAGTCTGAAGCAGCACGAACAGGAAGCGGCCGAGCTGCTCGAATCACTGCGCGACCAGCGCGCCTCGACCAAGCGTCTGGCGACGGAGATCGAGCAGGAGCGCGATGCGGCGCGGCAGGCGCTGGAGGCGACGCAGAAGATGCAGGCCTCGGCAGCCGAAGCGGCCGAATCGATCCGGAACCAACAGAGCGACGTCCAAAGCCAGGTCCAGCAACTCAAGCAGCTTCAGCGTCAGGCCGCCGAGGCCCGCCAACAGACCGAGGCGGCCCGCCAAGGCGCCGAGCAGGCGCGTGGCCAGCTCAACACGTTGATCTCGGAAACGACCGCGCGGGCCGATGAAGCGCACCAGCGCCACGAACAGGCCGTCGAATCGATCGAAAACGCCACCGCGTCGCTGGCGGAGCTTCAGCAGCAGCATCGCGCCGCGGCGCAGCGCCAGGGCAAGGCCGCCGAGGAGGCGTTGGCGGAGCTGAATGCGGAGCGGGACAAGGCCGCGGCCCTGCGTGAGCAGGCGGAATCGACCTGCCAGGCCGTGCAACACGCCGCCGCCTCCGCCGAGCAGGCCGCGCAGGCGACGCAACAGTCGGCCGAGCAGGCGCAGCAGCGATCCGACACCGGCCAGCAGGCGCTCGCGAACCTCCAACAACTCGTCCGCCAGGCCGAGCAATCCCTCGAGCAGATGAACACAGCACGCCAGCAGGCGGACGAAGCGCTGCCCGGCATCCAGGAGCAGATCGAGCGGCTGCAACAGTGGCGTCAAGAAGCCCAGACAACGCTGGACGAAATGCAGCAGCGCACCGGCCACCGCCTGACCGAAATCGAGGAGCAGGCCACCACGCTCAACGAGCGCAACGGGCAGATCCAGCAGCGCCTCGAAGCGATGTTCGGCGAACTGACCGACGGCGGGCTCAGCCAACCCTTCGAGTCGCTCGCCGGTCAGCTTCAGCGCCAGCGCACGCGCTGGCTCGGGCTGACCATCGGCTCGGCCGCGCTGTCCACGCTGCTGGCGGGGCTGCTGCTGCCGCTGCTCGTGGGGCGAATCGGCGGCGGCGCGGCGACCGGCCTGGCGCTGCTCGCCTGCCTGCCGCTCTGGTTCGTCTGTGCCTTCGCCGCCATGCAATACCTGCGCGACCGCCGGCTCGAAGGCGACTACCACCACCGCGCCGCGCTGGCCAAGGGGCTCGGGCCCTATCGTCGCGTGCTCGCGGAGCTGCGCGAGCAGGGGCTGGTCGATTCCGAACTCGCCGAGCGATTGCTCCTGGACATCCTTCGCCAACCGGGGCCGCTCGCGCAGGACGGCGAGGCGGACCGCACCGTTGGCGCCACCACCGAGTCGACAACGCCGGGCACCGACCGGCAGCGGTGACGCCGCATCGGTGCGCCGATGGCGCGGGCGAGCACCTCCATGAGCGGGACGCTCGCGGGGAACGAAGATGGCCTGATTGACCCGCGGAACCACAGGGAGCGCATGTGGTATGGCAGCGACACATCTGAAGTGTTACACGGTCAGCCGCGACGACGCGATCTATGAGGCCTGGCCGGACGTCGCCCTGACGCGGGTGGGTCGGCTCGTCTGCGTGTTCGCCGAGTGCACGCACCACGCCGACCGCGGCTACACCCGCATGATGTTTACCGTCTCCGACGACCGCGGCCGCACGTGGGCACCCAAGCGACCACTGACCGACCCCCTCCACGGCCAACGCCGCAAAGCGCCCTTCTGGGACAATCCACGCATCGTCTGCCTTGCCGACGGGCGGCTGTGCGCCCTGGTGGACAAGCATCATCCGCCCCAGCCATACGGGGTGGCCGTCGAGGTATTCATACTGTTCAGCACCGACGGCGGCGAGACATGGTCGAGCCCGGCGAAGACACCGATCAACGGCGGCGGACTCGACCGCGTGATCGAGTTGAAAAACGATCGCCACGCGGGGCGCTGGGTGGTCGCCTGCCACCAGGAGCGCGAGGAGGCGTGGAACGTCGACGTGTTCCTGTCGGACGATCAGGGGCGGAGCTGGGAGGGCCCGTGTCGCGTGGCGCGCGACGAACAGCTCAGGTTCTGCGAGCCGAGCGTCGTCGAGCTGCCCGGTGGGGAGCTGGTCTGTTTCCTGCGGGAGAACTCGAAGCTTGGCCTCGACGCCTTCAAGTGTGTCAGCCGCGATGGCGGCAGGACGTGGAGTCACCACGAGCGGTTTCCGATCCCGGCGTGTCATCGGCCGGTCGGGGGCGTGCTCCGCAGCGGCGCGATCATGATCACCCATCGCTACGCCCACCACGGCAAGGGCTGGCTGGGGTGGTGGACGCAGAACACCTTCGCCGCCTTCACCGACGCCGCCTCGTGCCTGGCCGAGCACCGCAACGACGCGCATGTCCGCATCATGCCGATCGACTACGACCGCAGCCCGGTCGCGGACTGCGGGTACACCGGCTGGGTGCAGTTCGACGACGGGGAGATCTACGTGGTCAACTACGTCGTGGACGACGCCCCGAAGGGTCAGATCCGTGGCTACAGCTTCCGCGAGGAGGACGTCGTGTTGCCCGGCGAAAGCCCCTGGGCGAAGGCCCCCGGTTAGCCGGGAGGATTCACCACAGAGGCACAGAGTGATCGTTTCACGTCCCGCGGCGCCAGGTTTGCGGACGACGCCCGCGAGCGGTATGACATACAGGGTCGAAATCGTGGCTTCGAGTCGGGGCGAAAGGCTTGCGGATGCTCAACTTTGCGTTCATGACGTTCTCCACACCCACGCAGACGCTCGATGAGGTGCTGACCACCGCCAATCGCTATGGCTATGCGGGCGTCGAGCCGCGCGTCAGTGAGGATCAGGCCCACGGCATCGGCCCCGCGCTGGGGCCCGACGAGCGGCGGGCGGTGCGACAACGCTTCGACGCCAGCGGGGTGGCGATGTGCTGCCTGGCGGTCTCCAGCCGGTTCGCCGACCCGGCCACGGCCGAGCAGCAGGTGGGCGAGGCGCAGCGTTATATCGACCTGGCGGGCGACCTGGGCTGCCCGCGCTTGCGGGTGTTCGGCGGCGCGGTGCCGCAGGACGTCAGCCGCGAGCACGCCGTCGCGCAGGTCGCCGCCGCGCTCAGTGCGCTGACGCCCCGCGCGGCGGCGCGCAACGTGACGCTGTGCCTGGAGACGCACGACGACTGGACCGACCCGACGCACGTGGCGGCGGTGATGGAGAAGGTGGCCCACCCGCACGTGGCGGTGAACTGGGACGTGATGCACCCGGTGCGACACTCCGGCTGCACGATGGACGACGCGTACCACATGCTCAAGCCGTGGATCCGTCACGTCCACGTGCACGACGGCGTGAATGATCGCGAGCGGTTGCGGTTTCTGCCGATTGGTGAGGGGGACTTCGACCATCGGCGGGTCGTCGAGCTGCTGGTGGGCGACGGCTACGACGGCTACGTGTGCGGCGAATGGATCAACTGGGAACCGGCCGAGACGCACCTGCCGCGCGAGATCGCGACGCTCAAGGCCTACGAGCAGGCGGTAACGTGAGCATCCACGCCCACGAGACGAGCATGACGGTCGTGAACATGCGCACGCGCATGCCGTTTCGCTATGGCATCGCGACGCTGACGGCCCTGCCGCACCTGCTGGTGCGCTGCCGTTTCACGATCCAGGGCCGGCTGGTCGAGGGCGTCGCGGCGGAAGGCCTGCCGCCCAAGTGGTTCACGAAGGATCCCGCCACGAGTTACGAGCAGGACCTGGCGGACATGCTGGCGGTGATCCGCGCCGCGTGCGGCTTCGCCGAGCAGGCGGGGCCGTGCGGAACCGTGTTTGAACTCTGGCGGGACGTGTACGCGGCGCAGGCGGCGTGGGCGCGGGCGCAGGCCTACCCGCCGCTGCTGTGGTCGTTTGGCGTGTCGGTGGTGGAGCGGGCGGCGATCGATGCCTGGTGCAAGGCCAGCGGTGCAACCTTCGCCGACGCGGTGCGGACTGAAGCGCTGGGGATGGAACTGGCGGCGGTGCATCCGGAACTGGCTGGTTGCAACGCGGCCCAGTTGCTGCCCGCCCGGCCGAGCGAGCGCATCGCGATCCGCCACACGGTGGGCCTGGCGGATCCGCTGACCGACGCGGAGATCGGCGAAGCGGACCGCGTCGACGACGGCCTGCCGCAGTCGCTCGAGGCGTGCCTGCGCGAGCATGCGCTGCGCTATCTGAAGATCAAGCTCGCGGGCGACGCCGCCGCCGACCGCCAGCGCCTGGCCGCGATCGCCCAGGTGCTCGATCGGCATCAGGCGAGCATTGCATTCACGCTCGACGGCAACGAGCAGTACCACAGCGTCGAGGCGTTCGCGGAGTTGTGGCGCTCGCTGACAGGTGACCCGGCCCTGGCGGGATTTCTCGCGCGGCTGATCGTGGTCGAGCAGCCGCTGCACCGCGATGTAGCCTTGACGCCGGAAACCGCCCGCGCCCTGCGGGCATGGACCGATCGGCCGGCGATGATCATCGACGAGGCGGATGCCGAGCTTGCCAGCCTGCCCGCGGCGCTGGAGGCCGGCTACGCGGGCACGTCACACAAAAACTGCAAGGGCGTGTTCAAGGGGCTGGCGAGCGCGTGTCTGATCGAGCATCGCCGGCAGCGCGAGCCGGAGCGGTTGTTCGTGCTGACGGGTGAGGATCTGGCGAATGTGGGGCCGGTGGCGCTGCTCCAGGACCTGGCGGTGATGGCGACGCTGGGGCTGCGGCACGTGGAGCGCAACGGGCATCACTACTTCCACGGCCTGTCGATGTTTCCGCGCGCGTTGCAGCAGCAGGTGCTGGCGACGCACGGCGACCTCTACGAGGCGGACGCCGCTGGCACGGCCAGGCTCAGGATCGTCGACGGACACCTGGAGCTGGGCAGCGTGCTGGCGGCGCCGTTCGGATGCGCGGTGCCGGTGGATGTTGAAGCGTTCGAGCCGCTCGAGACGTGGCGCTTTGCGTCGCTCCAGGCGTAGCCCGCGCCTGGTGAACGACGACCGGTCCCGCGCCGCCACCATGATGCTCCCTGGGCCAGCCATTGTTCATGCGCCCGCCGGTTCGCAGAGCGCGGCGAAGACTTTGTTCATGCCCGCGGCGACCGCATCGCAGTCTTCATCGGACCACCATTGGTTCACGTGGATCGTCACCATCCGGGCG
>SLDI01000407.1:0-8355 GCA_007125385.1 Phycisphaeraceae bacterium
CGTGGTCTCCTGGTGAGGTTGTTGCGAGAACAACAACATCTTCACAGGAGACCCTTTCATGCGCAAATCGTTGTAACGCGCGCTATGGCGCAGAGTTATGGCGTAAGTTCATGGCATTCGGGCGCGAAGGGGTTCGTGTTGAAGCCGCTGACGTCGTCGTTGGTAAAGGTATACTCAAACATGCCGGCGAACTTCACGGGCTCACCGATGTTGCTGAGCGAAGCGCTGCCGCCGGGGTTGCTTCCACCGGCCACGGTGGTGTTACCAAGATTGTTAAAAATATGCTGGGCCAGGGCCCGGGTGTTCCCGGCACCTTGCTCCTCCTCAGGATCGCCGCCGAGATCGGTCTGGTCATAGAACAAACCGCCGGCGGCGTCGTTGTCGTGCAAAGGAATCGGCGAGCCGCCGTAGGCTCCATCGTTGAAGGCCTGGGTGGTCCAGTGCCCGTCGATCGAACCGTTCAAGCTTGCAATGCTGGCGCCGTGGGCGGCTGCTCCCGCGCATGCCATGACGACGCCGACGGTCGTTCCGAGCGTTACTCCGACCAGTCTTGATCGAATTCCGATCATCTTACTTCTCCTTCCCAAACGTGGTCTGATGGCCTGAACCGTTCAGGCGCTCTTTTGGTGAATCGGACCCATCATCCGAACCGTCGCCACCATGAGCAGTGATTCCAATTTCGCCTGGCCGTTGCCGTGGCGCAAACTACGTCGGCTGCGCCATATGCCGGGCCTCTATGGACTGCTGCTGCGATCCGATGATGACGATGGACGTTCGCACCTGGTTGCGCCGGAACCGTGACTCAGGCCCCGACGCTACTCGATCGAAGAAGCTGGCCCCTTCGAAACCCCTCGCAGGACTTGATGGATTACGGGTGGTGCAGCGCGAACCCCGGCTTCGTGCCCTCCTTTCGTGTCGATGTCGCCGTATCCTCCCTCAAGTCCGGTAAGCGAGAGGCGAACGCCTGAACCATATCACAAGAGCGCCAGGTCTCGCAATAGGCGATCCTGAGATTTTCGGCTTTGCGAAGATGGGTAAGCTGGGGCGCGGTCCGGCTCGACCGTTGCCGGGTTCCGGGGCGGCCCCCTCCCCGTCGATGTTCAGGGCCGGGTCGTCGTAATCCCCTTGCCCCTCGAAGCTGACCCAGCGCAATTGCCGCACGCATTGGCCTGCGGTACTGTGGCTTTCGAGGCAGCCTCCACCCGCCCGTTGTTTGTCGCTACGGATAGTGCCCGAAGGGGGCGGGACCCCCACGCCGGCTCGGCGGAGGAGATGTTTCATGCTTCGACACCCGACCTACACCCGTGATCGCATCAGGCAACTCGTGGATCGTCTGGGCGGGCGCATTTACCGTGAGACCGTGGCGGTGGACGACCTGGTGGTGGCGGGGCCGGTGGATCGACTGCCGTTCGAGGACGCGCAGCAGCGATCGGACTATCGGCCGACGAAGCTCGGCGAGCAGTTCGGCCCGGCGTGGGCGACGTTCTGGTTTCGTGGGCGGGTGAATGTCCCGGCGAAGTGGCGGGGCGACCGCGTCGACCTGCTCTGGGACAGTCAGAGCGAGGCGACGCTGTGGGGCGATGGCCAATCGTTGCAGGGTTTGAACATGAACCAGGGCAATCGGCCGGACGCGGTGCTGCGGGAGGAGGCGGCCGGCGGCGAAACCCTGAGCTTTCAGATCGAGATGGCGTGCAACAACAAGTTCGGCGTCAGCGCGGGCAACGGCCGGGCCGCGTCGGGCGGCGCCATCAGCCCCTTCCATCTGCGCCAGTGCGCCATCGCCCGTTTCGACCCGCAGGCGTGGAGCCTCTACCACGACGCGCTGGTGCTCGTGCAACTGGAACGCGACCTGCACGAGGACGCCTCGACCACGGACAAGTCGTGGCAGGGGCTGCTGCTCAGCGAGCTCAACCGCTTCGCCAACATTCTCGACCTGGACAACCGCGACACCTGGTGCCAGGCGGGCGAGGTGCTGCGCGGCCTGTACGAGCATCGCAACGGCTCACGCCAGTTGGAGCTCACCGCAATCGGCCACGCCCACATCGACACCGCGTGGCTCTGGCCACTGGCGGAAACGCATCGCAAGTGCGTGCGCAGCTTCGCCACCGCCACCGCGTACATGCGCGATTACCCGGAGTATCGCTTCGCGTGCAGCCAGGCTTACCAATACGAGTACATCAAGAACGAGCATCCCGACCTGTACGCACGCATCCGCGAGCGCGTCGAGACGGGGCAGTGGGTGCCCGTCGGCGGCACGTGGATCGAGCCGGACTGCAACATCCTCCCTGTTCGCAACCCATCAAGCCGAAACTCGCGCGAAAAAGTCGCGCATTCGTTTAACAGCAAACGCGGCCCGGAATTACGAGTTCGCGCGCAGCGTAAGTCCGGCTATTTCAGCCGGTTGCCCGTGTTAAACACTTTTTGAGAGGGGCTGCCGAAGCGCGCGAAAAGCGCGAACTGGTTCGCGTCCCGCAGAGGGCCTCTGCGCCACGAAATGTATGTCATGCGCCGGTGGGTTGCACGAAGCGGCCTGTGGTCGCGCTGACGAACAGTGAACCTTGCGGTCCTGGTCCAGAAAGCATCACGCGTTGGCGTAAGCATCCGCCGTTTGGACGGGCTCGGGCCGTTGTGACTGGCGCCTTCCCGCCTTCCCCCGCCACCGCCGCAACGTCGTCCTCCGCACACTGCCGCGGGGCCGAGGCCCGGCGCGGTTCATCCGCTACCATGCCGCCTTCCCGGCGTTGTTCAAAAACCATGTCATCGGCCGCAGGGACGCGGCAGAGGGGATTTACCCGATGCCACGCCTGTTCCACCCGCTGCTGCACATCCTCGCCAACGCCACCCATCGCGACCTCGCCGCGCAGATCCAGTACCTCAAGGCCGAGAACCAGATCCTCCGCTCGAGGCTGCCCAACCGGGTGCAGGTCACGCCGGCGGAACGGGCCCGGCTGGTCAAGCTGGGAAAGAAGGTCGGCGGGATGATCAAGGAGCTGATCACGATCGTCACGCCGCGCACATTCGCCCGGTGGGTCAGCGGGAACACCGGCCAGGGCAAGTCGATGGCATCGAAGCGCAAGCCGGGCCGGCCGCGGACGCCGGAGGAGATCCGGGAGATCGTCCTGCGCATCGCCGAGGAAACCGGCTGGGGCTACACGCGCATTCTCGGCGAGCTCAAGAAACTGGGGATCCACAAGATCAGCCGGAACACCGTGCGCAACATTCTGCTCGCGGCGGGCTACAACCCGGATTCCCCCCGGGGTGAAGGGACGTGGGATGAGTTTCTGAAGATCCACGCCAAGACGCTCTGGGCGTGTGATCTCCTCAGCCGCAAGGTCTGGACGCTCGGTGGGCGGGTGGACTACTACCTGCTGTTTTTCATCAACCTGGAAACGCGGCGGGTGATCATGAGCCCGGCCACCCCGCATCCGGACGCCGAGTGGGTGGCGCAGCAGGCACGCAACTTCACGATGGCAGTGGAAGACATGGGCCTGGAGGCGACGGACCTGATCCACGACTGCGACACCAAGTTCACGAAGCATTTCGACTCCCTGCTGAAGGCCGGCGGCGTCCGCACCCACCGCAAGGGGCCGGCCCAGCCCAACATGAACGCGTACGCGGAACGGTTCGTGCAGACGATCCAGCAGGAATGTCTGGATCATTTCGTGATCCTCGGTGAGAAGCACCTGAACCATATCATCGGCGAATACCTCGTGCATTATCACGAGGAACGGCCACATCAGGCGGTGGGCAACGCGCCGCTCGTGGGTGTGCCGTTGGGCAAAGGAGAGGTCGTGTGCCGGGAAAGGCTGGGCGGGCTGCTCAAGCACTACTACCGCAAGGCCGCCTGAACCGTGCCACCCGCGACGCGGCGAGCGACGCTGGGCGGGGCGCGATCGGTCGGCGCCCGCATCGCCAGCGCCGCCGTTTCGCACCGCCTTCTGGGTTCTCCGAACCCGGTTCTTCGTGACAACCCGTGCTGGCACGCCGCTCATCATACTCTTGTCACGCCGCCAGTTGCCGACGACGGAGTTTTCGAACAGGGCGGACCCCGAAAGCAACCCGATTCAAAACACGGTCGCACTCCTGTCCGAGATTCCCCAGTTCGCTCCCGGCCAGCCCGGTGCTGATCCTCTCGAACGCCAGTGTACCGCCGTGTGACCCGCGTTCCAACTCCTTTCGTCGCCTGCAACGCCGATGCACGTCCGTTTCTCAGCGGCCGATCTCGCTGGCGGAGGCGGCGTCACGCTCCACCGCCCGGACGCCGACGACGTGGCGCATTGCCGGGGCATCTCCCCCATCACGCTTTTTGCGCCAGGTGAATGAAGAAGTTTGACCGTGCCTCGTCCTGACCGGGCGCGTCGCGATAAGTTGTGACGTGCTGGAAGCCGGCGTCGAGGATGAGTTGACGCATGCGCTGCTTGTGCACCGGACACATGTTCAGGTCGAAAACCTCGCCGTCGGAGAAGCGGTAGCGAAAACGCACGAGGCTGTGATCCACGTGGTCCGGCCACACCTCGACATTCGCCTGGCCGTAGTAGCGGTGCTCGTGTGCCTGCCCGCGGTGATCGAGAAGGACATCGTAGTTGCGCTGGTCCAGAATGAGCATGCCGTCGTGCTCGAGCGCGGCGTAGAACTCGGCGAGGGCCTTGCGCTGATCGTTCTCGTCGAACAGATCGGTGAACGAGTTGCCGAGGCAGACGACGGCGTCGAAACGCTCGTGCACGTCGCGCGTGAGCCAGCGCCAGTCGGTCTGGACGGTGCGCAGGATCTGGCCTCGCTGCTGGGCGTTCTCGAAGGCGTGGACGAGCATCGTGGGGCAGCGGTCGGCGGAGACGACGTGAAAGCCGGCCTCGTGCAGTTGGATCGAGTGAAAGCCCGTGCCCGTGGCGACATCGAGCACCTCCTTTTTGTTGTGCTCGCGCAGGAGCTGGATGAACCGATCGCCCTCGGCGCGGGCGCGGCTGTCAAAATCGATCCAGCGGTCCCAGTGCTCGACGAAAGGTCGGTCGTACTGCTGGCTTTGGTGATGAATCAGGACATGATCGGGATGCTTCTGCTTGGATTTGACCACGAGAGGCTCCTTCTCTTGCAAATAACTTTAGAGCGCCTAACACAATGGTATGCAGCTGCATGTTCTTGTTCCGCCCAAGGAGGTGTCGCCGTGGGCAAACCGCAGGTATCCGACCGGTTATGGAAGATCATTGAGCCGCAGATCCCCGTTCGGCCGCGCAGACAACGCAACCCGGGGCGCGAACCTATCCCCGACTGCGCATGGGGGTGTGGAACGGGCGGGGGAGATGGTCCGCCGCAGCAGCATGAGCCATCGAAGATCGTTTGCATTTACTCGTCAACCGGAAGGGCCCGTATGAGTCGGCCACACTTCTCGCCGGAATACCAAACGAAGAAGCTGAGATTGTGCGCACTCGACTTGGGCAGCTCGGTGAACCACTCGCCGTCACCGTTGTGGTGCATGGGTGTGGCATTGGTGGACCAACGGTTGAATGGGCCGAGCAGATAGACGGCTTCGGCATCCGGAAAGTGCCCTCGCACGCATGTTGTGTCCTCAGGTACCTGAATCATCGAATGGCCTCCTTCCTGCGTACCCGCCGCCGTGTGCCCGCGGTGATCGTGATCCACCGGCTCAAGCACAATCCGTCGCACGGAACTCGGATCAGGAGCCAAACCGCTCACCTGAGCCATCCATCTTCGTTTGCATGACCGCACGCAGCTTGCTCAGTGCCTTGTTCTGGATCTGCCGGACGCGCTCTTTGGTCACACCGACGTGCTGGCCCACCTGCTCCAGGGTCAGCGGCCTGGTGTCGAGTCGGTCACCGCGCGTGCTGATCGCAAAGCGGTGCTGGACGATCTCTCGTTCGATTTCGCTGAGCTCGGCCTGATTGCAGCGAATGATATGTTTGATCTCGTCAATGCAATCCGCTTCTTCCTGCTCGCGCTGGCGCTGCTGATGGTCGGACCGCTCCAGAGCCGGATCGAAGTCGACCGGGAACATCCGCCGGTGCTTGCTCAGCTTCGCGCCCGCGCGGGAGAAGGCCTGGAGGATCGCCCGGCAGGCGTAGGTGGAGAACTTGAAGCCCCGGGCGACGTCGAACTTGTCGATCGCGCGCAGCAGCGCCATGTTGCCCTCGCTGACGAGGTCGGCAAAGTCCGCCTCGCTCATCCGCGTTCGCTTGGCCATCGCCAGCACCAGCGCCAGGTTCGTCCGGGCGATCTGGTCGCGGTAACGTTCGGCCTTGCGGAACCACTTCAGCGCCTGCCGCCCCTCGTGCGGGTCGATCTTGTCCTGCGCCTGCAGCCGGTCGCGCCACTGCACGGCCCGGAAGCGGCAGTAGTTGAACTGCAGGAACAGCGCCCGCTCCTGCTTGGCGCTGAGCAGCACGCTGCCGACGTTCTTGCCGGCGCAGGCCCCGGAGACGCTGTTCATCACCGGCTGATACCAACTCGTGTCCGGCCGCGGGATCGGCGGCGCCTCGTCGAAGATGCGGCGCTTGGCCTCAGCCTCAGGAAGCTCGAACAGCTCGTTCGGCTCGTACTCGTACTTCTCGCTCAGCAGGCGCTTGAGCTCCACCTGGTCGGCCGGGCTCAGCGGGCGCCTGGACCGCACCTGCCGGATCCGCTGATGCTTGCGGACCTGTTCGAGTGGCGAATGGGGTTGCGTAAGTCGGGTCATGGCTATCTGCCTTTCTGCGGACGGTGAATTCCGGGGGCGGGTCGGTTGGCTCGACCTCGGCCCGGCGGCCGCAACCATTGGCGGCGTGGCCGGGCGGGGGCGCGGAAACCGCGCGCGCCACCTCAGCCACCTGCTCCAAATCCACACCCCCGATCGGATCCATCTGTTCCAGGAGAATCTGCGCTCGCCTCACCGGCCCCTGCTTCTCCGGCCGGCCGGCGAACCTGGCCGTCGACCGCTCCCGTTTGCATGCCGATCACAGTCACGGGTTCCTTCGGCGGTGCGATCGGCACATCATGTCGATACAAATGACCGCTGACATGGGCGGCCTCGAAGGCGAAGGATGCCACCGTGTTTCCCGAGGCATCCTCCGGCAGGTTTCCCGCTCGATCAATGGTCACCATCGCGACCTCCTTCCACAACACAATGGCACCCTAACCGGGCGCCAGCGAAGCAGATATCCCGAGATTCGGTGAACCTGCTCGCCGGTTGCCGGTATTCACCCGGTTACGACGGTGCATCACGGCGGGCGAGGTAGGCGTTGATCCGGATCTCGGCGCGAGCCAGCGCCTGTGAAATCGGATATGCCGCATCGACCTGCTTCGCCAGTTCGTTCAGCGTCTCTTCATCGAGGTCATCGGCATCAACTCCCACATTGATGCTGATCTGAAGGATGCGGTGTTGTCTATTGTCTCCCCACAGCTCCACCGCGGCCGACGTGTGGATCGTCCGAGGCTCGTATCCGGCCGCGTCCAGCATCTCGCTGAGCATCACCGTATAACAGGCGGCCAACGCCACACCTACCAGTTCCTCAGGGTTGGTCACGGCGTCCTTCTGTGGCTTGGCCGACAGCGCGCTGACAAATGCGTTGCTGCCGACGCTCGTCAAGCCACCGCCGGCTTCCGCGGTGCCTCGCCATTCCGATCGGCCGATGTAAGTGGGCATGGTGGTTCTCCGCTCAACACGTTCGACTCGATCACACGGCAACCGCACAATCGACCCGGGCGAGCCGATTCATCACAATTCAAGCTACAAGGATCGCATCACGCCCGACATCGCGTGATCTGGTGAGAAGGTCGACGAATAACCGGTATTGACGGTACCGCCCCCCGTGAAGCCGATTTAACCACCCACGTCGGTCAGCCGCTCGCGCACCGCGTACTTGGTCAGTTCCGCGACGCTGTGCAAGTCGAGCTTTTTCA
This sequence comes from Phycisphaeraceae bacterium, assembly GCA_007125385.1. Taxonomy (GTDB): domain Bacteria; phylum Planctomycetota; class Phycisphaerae; order Phycisphaerales; family Phycisphaeraceae; genus SKPT01. The sequence goes on from SLDI01000407.1 coordinate 7,891, forward strand.
TGATGTTGCGGCGGTGGGTGTCGGCGGTGTTGGTCGAGATGTCCAGTTTGGTGGCAATTTCGCCAGATGTGTAACCTTCCGCGACTAACTGCAATACCTCGCGCTCGCGCGCGCCGAGTTGAGGTGTCGCCGAACCGTCCTCGACTTCGTGATGCACATAACCGTCGATCACGCCTTCGGTGATATCGCTGGACAGATACTTGAAACCGCGCATGACCTTGCGCACGGCCAGCAAAAGCTCGCGCCCGGTCGCCTCCTTGGTCACATAGGCGTGAGCGCCAGCTTCAAGCATGGATCGCACGTACGTCTTATCCGTGTGCGTGGAAAGGCCCACTATCTTCACCCGTAAGCGTTCACACCGATCAGAGCAGCAAGGGAGAGGTCCGACCCATGAAGTGCGCCCTCACCGCGTCGGCGATGAACGTGTAGGCCGACCGCTGCTGCTGCCGACACGTCTGCAACACG
>SLDI01000280.1:0-8352 GCA_007125385.1 Phycisphaeraceae bacterium
CTGGTGGCGGGGGCTCCTGCAATGGCGAGCAGGCGATTGTACCACGTCGGCGACGGACGGGCCGGCGCGAACCGCCAGGCAATGAAGAGCCGTCGGGCCGGGGCTACTCGATCACACCCACGCCGCCGACGTAGACGAACGCGTCGTCGTCGGCGATGCGTACGGCGATGTGGTGGGCGGGGAGGTTGGGAAAGGCGTCGCTGACGTGGCCGACCACCTGGCGGGCCAGCGGCTCACTCATCGTCGCGTCCTCGGCCAGGCGAAGGGTGACGGCGACGTGGGCGATGCGGTTGAGGCCCGGCTCGGCGACGAGGTGCAGTTGGGCGTCGGCGACCTCGGCGAGGCCGGCGATCGCCGCGGTGGCGCGGCTCTGGAGGCGCTCCAGGTCGGGCTCGGCGGCATCGTCACCGCGTTCGGGCGGCGACTGGCATGCAGCCGGCGCCAGCAGCAGGAGGAGCAGGAGGACGGTGCGCAGGGGGACGGGCATCGCCCGCGATTGTAACGCACGCTTCGCTCGGAGGTCTACGCGGCGGCGGCTTCGGCAGCGCGGAGCTTGTCCAGCGCCGACTTCATGGCATCGCGGCGGTGCTTGAGCTGCTCGCGAAAGGCCAGGCGGTCGGTGTTGGCGATCTCGACGCTGAGGTTGGACAGATCCGCCTCGAGCGCCTCGGTGAGGCTGGCCAGTTCCTGCTCAGTAAGCTCGATCCGGAACATCCTGGCCTCCTTGGCTGGGGCAGCCGTGCTGGGCCTGGGCCGAACGTGTGATTATAGCGCGGGTTGCGTCGACGGGTGGGTTGAGCGGCGTTGTCGTGGGCGCAGAGGATCGTCCCGGCGATCCGGCGGGCCCGGCGCCGGGGACCGCGTGTCGCGCTGTCGATACCTTGCGGCCAGGCGGGATCATTCGGAATAACCACAGAGGCACAGAGACACAGAGAGATCACTGAGAAACAGAAAGTTATGGGTGTACGACAGGCCTGTGGCAGATGAATCCTGCAAACCAAACGCCCGGAACGTCGGGCCTGCGAGGCCCTGTGGCAGTGCCCCGGCAGGGGCGAAGGGTTGTAGCCACGGGTGGAGCGCAGCGGAACCCGTGGTTGTCTTCGGGGCGGCTCACCAGGCCTGCCCGCAGAAGCGCGCGGCTTTGAGTGACACCCAACGCCGAAGCTCGCACGTTGCCCGCCACCATTTTGAGGTGCACCCGAAGTCATGGACGTTTTGCGGCCGGCTTGGCGCTCGCAGTCTGCGCCGCCACCTCGGGCGTGAAGGCGCCGTTGCGGTCGATAAACAGCTATTCATAAATAGCTTGCCTCTGTGTCTCTGTGCCTCTGTGGTGAATATCCGGGCTAGGCCAGGTAGGCCCGCAGCGCGGCGGTGATGTCGCGGCCGAGGCGGCGGCAGGGGTCGATGTGGACCTCGGCGCCCTGGGCGGTGGCGTAGGGGATTTCGAACGTGGTGGCCAGGTCGACGCCGGGCTGCTCCGCGAGCCAGCGCGTGCTGGACTTGTATGAGCCGTAGTTGCTCGCGCTGTTCCAGTCCTGGCCGTAGGGCAGATCGTTGGCCTGGGTGTAGGGCAACGGGCCGGTGAGGTTGGCTTCGAGCAGTTGGCCGAGGCGCTGCTGGCGGCGCCAGTGTGTCGGGTCCTGCTTGCCGACCTGGTAGACCTTCTCGTTGTGGCCGGCGCCGTCAGGGTTGTTGCGCAGCCAGGGACAGTGCAGGTCGAGGGCCAGGCGCAGGCGGCCGGCGGACCAGTGGGGGATGAGCCGGCGGATGGCGGCCGTCTCGCGGTGGACGCTGGTGCCGGCGTAGTCGCAGTTGTGGTCGTGCGGGGCGCGGTTCTTACCCTGGTCGCCGGCCACGACGCCGTCGTGGTCGACGAAGGGGATGAACATGATCTCGGTGCGCTGCATGAGGGCGTCGTCGGCCAGCGCGGCGGCGAGGATGCCTTCGAGGACGAACGAGGCCATCGATTCGCAGGCGTGATGGCGCGCGGTCACGAGCACGCGGGCGTCGGGGTTGTCGCGGTTGCCGATGCGCAGCAGGGGCACGGCGTGGCCGGCCTTGCTGGTGCAGAGGGTTTCGCGGATGACGGCGGCGGCGTCGAGCGTGGCGAGGAAGGCGTCGAGGCCGGCGGGGACGTAGGGGATGGCCATGGCCAGGCGGGCGTCGTGGGCGTGGTCGGGGAGCGTGAGCTCGAATTGGCTGCCGTGGGGGAAATGGTCGGTGAGCCAGTGCCAGCTTGCGCCGGCGTCGAAGGACACGGCCGGGCCGCGCGTGCCGATGCACGCGTTGTTGGGGAAGACGAAGCGAAGGGTGCGCCCCGCGGCCTGGCGCACGCGCACCTGCCAGTAGAACCAGTGGCCCTGCCTGTCGCGCAGGTCCGGGCGCAGGTGAACGGTGTCGCCATCGACGCTGTCGATGATGGCATTACCCGCGGGGATGTCGGCGTCGACGAGCGGCTGGGTGGTGTCGCTGACGGCGGGGTTGGGCATGGTGGGGCTCGACGGGGGAAGCTGAAAAACCACAGAGGCACAGAGAGGAAGGCGTTGATGTAGGGTGGGTAGAGCGGAGCGAAACCCACCACGAGCGCCGGCAATCGTCGGCACCATGTGACGGGTTTAGCCGACTTCGCCGGTAAACCCACCCGATTCGTCAAAGAGCAACGACGTGATTTGTCAAAGATCAACGACGTTCGTGGTGGGTTTCGCTTCGCTCTACCCACCCTACATTCTCATCTGTCTTCTTCTCTGTGCTCTCTGTGCCTCTGTGGTGAATTCAGTCGTTGACGAAGCCCGCGCCTCGCAGTGTGTCCCAGTCGACGGTGTTGCCATCGTCGCCACCCCCCTGCCGCTGTCGGCGCAGGTAGTGCACGACGCTGCGGGCGATGATGTCGGTCTCGAGGTTGACGCGGTCGCCCTCGGCCAGCTCGCCAAGGGTGGTCAGCTCGAGCGTGGTGGGGATCAGGGCGATGTCGAAGGCGGTGGCCGTGACGCTGGCGATGGTCATGCTCACGCCGTCGACGGCGATCGAGCCCTTGGGGGCGACGAGGTCCATGACGTCGGCGGGAGCGGGGAAGACGCTGGCCTCGCGCTCGGCGGCGGCGATGGGGGCCGACTCGGGCTCGATGGTGATGCGGTACTCGGCGGCGTCGTCGACGACGCGCCTCACGCGGCCGAGGGCGTCGACGTGGCCCTGGACGAAGTGGCCGCCGAGGGCGTCGCCGGCGGCGAGGGAGGGCTCGATGTTGACCCGGTGGCCGGGCTCAAGCCGGCCGAGGGTGGTGCGGTTGAGCGTCTCGGTGATGACGTCGAAGCCCAGGCGGGTCGCGTCGGCCTCGGTGACGGTGAGGCAGACGCCGGCGACGGCGATCGAGTCGCCGGGCGCTGGCGGGCGGGCGAAGCGGTGGCCCGAGGCGTCGAGCGCCAGGCGGGCGCCGCGGGGGTGGGCGTCGAAGGCGGCGACGGGGAGCTTGTTGACGACGAGGCCGGTGAACATGGGGAGGGGTCAGGGGTTAGGGGTTAGGGATTAGGGGTTAGGGATTAGGGGTTACTGGCGTTTGCGCAAGTAATGTTCGAGCTCGATCATTGCTGCCGGGGTGCCACTGACAAGCTCCGCGGACTCCGCTTGTCAGTGGCACCCGTGTTCCGACACAGCCTGGGGGGTTGGGGGTCATTGGGTGGCGACGGCTGCTTCGAGCTCGCCGGCAGCGCCGAGGCCCGGGGGCATCATGGCGGGGCGGACGGCGACGTCTTCAGGCAGGTGCTGGTGGCGTTCCGACCTGGAGGTGGTGAGGAAGCTCTCCATGGCGTGCAGGACGCTGAACATGAGCTCGCCCGAGGCGCGGTGGGGTCGGTCGGCGCGGATGGCGTGGGCCATCTCCGCCAGCCCGAGGCTGCGGCCGTTGGGATGGTCGTGCTCGGGGGCGAGGGTTTGCCAGTCCTCGTCGCCGGCGCGGCGGAGCCTGACGGGGCCGTCGAATCGGTTCGGGTCGGGAACGCAGAGGGTGCCTTCGCTGCCGTAGATGGTGATCGGGTTCTCGCCGCTGTGCTGGGGGTGGAGGCAGGCGAAGCTGGTGACGATGGTGGCGATGGTGTGGTTGGCGAAGTCGATGAGGCCGGTGACGTGGTCGGGCGTTTCGACGTCGAGCCTGGTGCCGGCCTTGGGTCCCTTGCCGACGACGCGCTCGGTGATCTGCGTGCCGGCGCTGCCGACGACGCGGCGGATGGGCCCGAGGAGGTTGATGAGGCTCGTGAGGTAGTAGGGCCCCATGTCGAACATGGGCCCGCCGCCGGGCTTGTAGAAGAAGACGGGGTCGGGGTGCCAGGGCTCGGGCCCGCGTGACATGAAGGTGGCGGTGGCGGCGACGGGCCGGCCGATGGCCCCGTCGTCGATGAGCTGTCGGCAGAGCTGGTGGCTGGTGCCGAGGAAGGTGTCGGGCGCCCCGCCGACGCGCAGGCCGGCTTTGGCGGCGGCGTCGAGCAGTCGGCGGCCCTCGTCGATGGTGGTGGCCAGGGGCTTCTCGACGTAGACGTGCTTGCCGGCCTGGATGGCGCGGAGGCTGACCGGGGCGTGGGCCGCGGGGACGGTGAGGTTGAGCACGATCTCGATGTCGGGGTCGGCGAGCAGCGCATCGACGGTAAAGGCCCGCGGCACGTCATATTTCTCCGCCGCCTCGCGGGCCCGCTCGGGCACGAGATCGGCGCAGGCGGCCATCTCGAGGATGGGGAACTGCCTGGCCCGCTCGAAATACTGGCGGCAGATGTTGCCGCAGCCGATGACGCCGACTTTGACGCGCTCCATGTCACCTCCGGGTTGAGTGTGGGGCCATGTTAGCGGCCCGGGGCCAAGGTTGAAAGGTCGGGCGCTGGCCTCGGCCGCTGGCCGTGTAGAATGGCCGGCCAGGCCCGGTTGCGGAGGCTTGAGGCGATGAGCACGCGGAGACCGGATGACGCGACGGCCGAGCAGGGCACCACGGCCCCGGCGGCGGGGGTGGTCCCGGCGGCGGGGGCGGCGCCGGCGGCGGGGGGTGGGTTGCCGGCGATCGACCTGCGGCAGTTGCTGGCGTTGACGGACGACACGGGGATGTTCCAGCACGCCCGCTGGGCCACACCCGACCCGCATCACGGCTACTGCATCGACGACAACGCCCGGGCGCTGATCGCGGCGGTGCTTCACGCCAGCGTGCACAGCGCCGGCGAGGAGGCGAGTGCGGTCCCGCTTCAGCGATACCTGTCGTTTCTGGTCTACGCATTCGACGAGGCGACGGGGCGGTTTCGCAACTTCATGGGCTACGACCGTCGCTGGCTGGAGCCGGTGGGCAGCCAGGACAGCCAGGGCCGGACCATCTGGGCGCTGGGCCAGGCGGTGCAGTTGGCGCCGGAGGAGAACACGCGCGGGCTGGCGTTGAACCTGCTGCACCGGGCGCTGCCGGCGGTGGAGAGCTTCGCGTTCCTGCGCTCGCGGGCGTTCGCGCTGCTGGGGATCGATGCGTACCTGTCCAGCGAGCCCGACGCTAACGCCGCGGCGCTGCGCGACCGGTTGGCGGAGGGGCTGCTGGCGGCGTGGCGCGGCAATGCCGACGCGGCTTGGCCATGGTTCGAGGACGTGGCGACGTATGACAACGCCAAGCTGTCGCACGCGCTGCTGGTGGCGGGGGCGTCGATGGAGCGGGCGGAAATGATCGACGCGGCGCTGACGTCGCTGCGCTGGTTGCTGGAGGTTCAGACGGCCGAGGCGGGGCACCTGAGCATCATCGGCAACGACGGGTGGTATCCGCGTGGCGGCGAGCGGGCGCAATTCGACCAGCAGCCGCTCGAGGCCCATGCCCTGGTGCATGCCTGCCTGGCGGCGGCGGAGCTGACCGGCGAGAGTGCGTGGGCGGACCAGGCGTGGCGCTGCTTTGCGTGGTTCCGCGGGGCCAACGACTTGGGCGTGCCGCTGTACGACGAGCAGACGGGCGGCTGCCAGGACGGGTTGAGCGCCACGGGGCCCAACGCGAACCAGGGGGCGGAGTCGACGCTGGCGTACCTGCTGAGCGTGCTGGAGCTGCATCGGCACCACGAGCGTCAGGCCCCGGCCGAGCCGCGGCCGGCGTTGTCGCTGGCGGGCACGGGCGATGCGCGGGCGGCGCTGATGCTGTGGTAAGGGGTGACGCCCGCGGCCGAGCGCGTGGCCTCGGGCTAGGCGCGGGCCGGCAGCACCAGAGGGCGGCGGCGAGCGCGATGACCGGGCCCATCCTCACCACGATCACCGACATCACCGGCGTGAGCATCTACCTCGGCCTGTGCACCGTGATGCTCACGCAGATCCTGGGGTGAAACCGCGAAGAGGCGAAGGGGGCGAAGGACGCGAAGGGGTTGAAAGCGTCCCGGTCGGGTGCCACTGGCGGCAGTCCCTTCGCCAACAGGGCTCAATCGCTACGCAACCGCGTATCCCACGCGATGCGACAATGGTCGCAACGAAAGATCACGTGCCCCTTTCGCGGCGGGGCTCCGCCGATGCGACGGCCACATTCGCGGCAGCGGTACTGGTGCAGCAGAAATCGCTCGTGCAACGCGTATGACAGGATGGACAGGAGGAAGAACCCGACACCAAACCAGAACCAGATGTCGACTTGCATTCGCAGGAGCAGCAGCACAATGCCGGCCATGCCGACCAACACCGTCACCACCGCCCAAATCAAGTGGTAACCGGCGAAACGGTTGTCCACGCGCTTCTCGTACCGTGTTTCCACGACCGGTTTCGCTCTTTATTGTGCCTCTGCGGTTGTATTGGCCCTCACCTTCCCCAGCCGCCCTTGACCTGCTGCGGGGCGTCGTCCTGGCCGTCGGCCAGACGCGCCGAGGTGTTCATCGCCCGCAACTCGTCGAGCTGCCGCGTGCCGATGCGCACGCGCATGGTGATGCGGTCATCGTCGTAGCTGCGGTCCAGCACGCTTGCCCGATGCTCGAGGAAGTTCAGCGCCTTGCCGTCGGCCATCGCGAGCGTAATGTCCAGCTCGTGTGTCTGCCCGCGCATCGCCTCGCGCACCCGCTCCACGAGCTGGTCGATGCCCCGGCCCGTGCGGGCGCTGATCGCCACACTCGCCGGGTGCTCGTTCTCCATGGCCACGAGGTCGGCGTGATGCTGCACGGCGTCGATCTTGTTGAGCACCAGCAGGCGGCGCTGCGTGTCCGCCCCGATGGCGTCGAGGGTTTCGTGCACCGTCGTGAGCTGCTGGGCCGCGTGGGCGTGGGCGACGTCGACAACGACCAGCAGCAGGTCGCTGTGGATGGCCTCTTCAAGCGTGGCGCGGAAACTGGCGACGAGGTGGTGCGGCAGGTTGCGCACGAAGCCGACCGTGTCCGAGAGCAGCACGGTGTCGCCGCCGCCCAGCGCCCAGTTGCGCGTGCGGGTCGAGAGCGTGGCGAAGAGCTTGTCGTCGGCGTAGGCCCCGCCGTCGGTGAGGGTGTTAAAGAGCGTGCTCTTGCCCGCGTTGGTGTAGCCGACGAGCCCGACGGTGTAGTAGTCCTGGTTGCGCTGCTGGACCTCGCGGGCCTTGCGACCCTGGAGGCGGGTGATCTCGCGCTTGAGCTCGCTCTTGCGTCGCTGGACGATGCGGCGGTCGATCTCGATCTGCTGCTCGCCCGGGCCGCGCGTGCCGATGCCCGCCGGGTTGCCGCCGGTGATGCGTTCGAGGTGGCTCCACATGGCGCGGAGGCGCGGGTAGGTGTACTCGAGCTGGGCGAGCTCGACCTGGAGCTTGGCCTCGTGGGTGCGGGCGCGGGCGGCGAAGATGTCCAGGATCAGCTCGCTGCGGTCGAGCACCTTGCGCTCGACGACCTTCTCGATGTTGCCGATCTGCGACGGGCTGAGCTCGTTGTCGAAGATGACCACCTCGGCGCCATGGGCGTCGGCGAGCTCGCGCAGCTCCTGGACCTTGCCCGAGCCGATGAACGTGCCGGCGTCGGGCTTGCTGCGCTTCTGGATCATCTCGTCGACGCACACCGCCCCGGCGGTGTCGGCGAGGGCGCGCAGCTCGTTGAGCGGGTCGTGCGGGTCCGACCCGTCGTCCGGCAGCAGGCAGGCGACGAGGATGGCCCGCTCCTGCTGGACGCTGAGTTGTTCGCGGGAGAGTTGGGTCATGCGGGTGGCATTATAGACCGGGCCGGCCGGAGCATGAGCCCTGTCGTGGCGGGCCGCGGCTTGTCGCGAAGAGCAAGCCGTGCGCTTGACGACGATCGCACACCAGCCCTCACGGTGAACTCGACTGTGCAATGGTCGACAATCCCCGTCGTTCTGCTCCGGCATCGCCCCAACGGGGCGAAGGACTGTAGCCACGGGTGGAGCGCAGCGAAACCCGTGGTGGCGAGCAGC
>SLDI01000395.1:0-8332 GCA_007125385.1 Phycisphaeraceae bacterium
CGAGGCGATGGAGGAGGGACGGTGAGCGAGTATCCGCGTGTGCGATGATCTCTTCACCCGCTCGAAAAGGAGCCTGATAATGAGCCACGCAATGACGTCACTGGTGTTGATCGGTCTGCTGGGCGTTGGCGGCCTGAGCTTCGGCGCCGCGACGATGCCGACCGGCGGCGAGCGGCCGGACTGTCCCGGGCGGATCACCTGTGCGATCGATGGCCAGGAGGTCTGCAAGGACCGCTGCCCCGTTGGCGACTCAGAGGACGGCACGGTTGGCGTGCGGGGCGGCGGATGCTGCCCGCGGTAGCCGGGGCCGCCTGTCGACCGGTGGCGGGGTTCACCGTCCAGCGGTCCGGCACGATTCATCTAACGCGAAAGGAGCAAGGTGATGAAGATAGAGATTCTCTACTTTTCGGGCTGTCCCAACCACGAACCGACCGTGCAGCGCGTGCGCGAGGTGGCGCAGGAGTTGGGTATCGATGCGGAACTTGTCCTGCGGGATGTCGCCGAAGTGGACGACCCGGCGGCGCTGGGCTTCCGTGGCTCGCCGACCGTGCTCGTGGAGGGTCGGGAGATCGAAGCTGCCGCGACGGAGCCGACGGCGAACCTCGGTTGCCGCACGTTCAGCACCGGCTCGGGCGTGCCGGACCGGTCGCTGCTGGTGCAGGCGATGACGGGTTCTGGCTGAGACGCCTGTTGGAAGGTCTACACGATGATTGCCAGCCGCTCGCTATCGCCACCGATGCGCGCCGGGTCATATTGTGTCGCCGCGATGGCGCTCCTGTCCGTGCTGACAGCGTGCGAGACCAAGCCGGCCTATCGCTACGAAGCCAGTTGGACCAGCGCAGGCGACGTCGAGTTTGTTGAGCCATTTGCGGTTGCGGTCGCCCCACGGACCGGCCGGATCGTGGTCAGTGACGTGGACACCCGGCGCGTTTTCATCCTCGATGGCGACGGCGAGCTTGTTCGAAGCTTCGGGGGTCCCGGGGACGGAGCGGGTGAGTTTCGCCGACCCGCGGGGGTCGCGATCGGGGCCGATGGCTCCATCTACGTCAGCGACTTCGCGCTGGAGCGCGTTCAGAAGTTCACGTCAGCGGGAGAGATTGTGCATGAGTGGGGGGAGGATGGATCAGCGGGACCCGTGCCCGGAGCGAGCGGCCTGGCGGTTGATGATGCCGGGCAGGTCTACGTGGCTGGGTTTACCGATCAGCATGTTTATCGTGCAGACGAGCAGGGCCGGATTGTCGAGAGGCTCGGTCGCGCCGGCGGGTCCGGTGTGGGCCAACTGCACTATCCGACGGATGCGTCGTTCGCTGCTGACGGGGTGTTGATCGTTGCCGACACGTACAACCATCGCCTCAAGACGTGGAAGCGGGACGCGGCATCGGCCACCACCGACGAATGGGGCGTGGTCGGATCGCACCCGTCACGTCAGGCGCTGCACGTGCCGACGGGGGTCGCGGCGTCACCCGAGGGGATGTGGTTGCATGTGGCCGACAGCGCGAACCATCGCCTGGTGATGCTGGATCGTCGCGGTGAGGCCATAGATCAATGGAGCCTTCCGGAGCCGGGGCCGCGGCACAGCCCGACGATGGTCGCCGTGTCACCGGACGGCCGGCGCGTGTACGTCACGGATCCGGGCAACGGGCGCGTCATTGTTCTGCGCGTCGAATCTGGCGATAAGGTCCGTGACACGGCGGGAGTCGGCCGCCGCGGGTACTGACCTGATCCGAAAGGAGATTGTGATGAGACTTCACGTATTGCTCGCGGTCGTTCTGAGCATCGTGTTCACGTCGCAGGCGTGGGCCGGCGTCGAGCAGGTGAGCCTGGAGATCAAGGGGCTGGCGTGCCCGTTCTGTGTGTTCAACATCGAGAAGCGGATCAAGACGCTCGAGGGCGTGCCGGAAGACGCGGAATTCGAGACGGACTTTGATCGCGGCGTGGTGCATTTCCGCTGGAAACCCGAGGTGAGCCTGGAGCCGCCCGCGCTGCACGAGGAGGTTCGGCGGGCCGGTTTCACGCTCGACACGATCCGACTCACCTTCGCAGGCGAGGCGGCGTCGGATGATGAGGTTCTCCGGGTCTCGAGCTCGGCCAATGATCATTTCATTGTCGTCCGGGCGGGGACGGAGGAGGAGCACGAGGCGCAATTTGAAGCACTGTCGGAGCACATCGAGCAGCAGCCGGAGATGGTGCGGGTGATCGGAGCGGTGGAGCAGGACGAGGATGGCGAGCCGGCTGAGGACGATGAACACGAAGGGCGAGGCTGGCACCTGCGACTGCATGAATGGATGCCGGTCGAACCCGAGGAGGGTGACAATGATGAAGATAAGGACGAGGCGTAGAGCCCGCGCTGGCCGATTGCTTCGACGCCCGCTTCTCCTGGCGGCCGTGTGCATGGCCGGACTCGGGACGGTGCCGGCGTCCGCGCCGGGGGCCGGGCTGAACACCGACGTGGCGCTGAGCCCGCCCGAGGGCGGGACGATCGTGCGGGTTCAATTGCGTTACAGCGAGCTTTCCGGTGATGCCACGGCGCTCGACCGTACAGTGCGGCTGAGCGCCCAGCCGGTGACCGTGGTGCACGGGGTGACCGCGGACTTCAGTGTCCTGGGCACGTTGCCCATCGTGCACCGGCGGGTCAGCGTTGGCGCGACCGGTGAGGGTTCCCGCGACACGGGCATCGGCGATATCCCGCTGCTGGCCAAATACCGCTTTCATCAGCACGACGAGGCCGGCCGCACGACGCGCTGGGCGGCGGTTGGCGGCGCGGAGATCCCTTCGTTTGATCGCCCGTTCTCCAGCGAGAGCGTCGACCCCATCATCGGCACGGTCTGGACGCACCAGCGGCACGACTGGTGGCTCGACTGGGATCTGAGCCACAAGTTCAACACCGGTGGTGGTGTGAATCGCCATGACCAGGTGCGCGGCAACACGGCCCTGTCTTACCGCCTGCTGGGCGGACAACACGAGGAAATCGGCCCATGGGGGTTCTACGCCATCGGTGAAATCAACGCCAGCTACTGGACCGATGGCAGCCGGCAGGTCTTCGCTTCGCCCGGTCTCCAGTTGATCACGCCCCGGTGGATCATCGAGGCGGGCGTGCAACTGCCGGTGCACCAGCGCATGCGAGCGCCGCGCCTGGAAACCGATTACACGACCGTGCTCAGCGCACGGTTCCAGTTCTGACGGTGCCGGGTCGTGGTACCATGGCCGCGGGAGGTCGCGAGCCCATGTCCCAGCGTAATCATTGCGACGAGCTGCTTGCCATTTTGCCCGTGATGGAGGCGGGGCTGCGCGAGCCGCTGGAAGGCATAAGCCAGGACCACCTCAACCACCGCTTCGCTCCGCACAAGATGACGATCGGCGAGCTGGCGGTGCACTGCACGGCCTGGCCGGTGTATTTCCTGTCGGCCGAGCCGCCGTGGGCGAAGGTGCGCTGGACCTGTCGGCCGTGTCCGGATCCGCTGACGATGGCGTTCGTTGATCAGGCCATCGACGAGGGGTTCGCCGCGATGCGCGAAACCCTGCAACGGGCCAGTGACGAGGATCTGGACAAGCGATCCGACCAGGAGCGAGGCCTTGGCTATCTCATCTGCCGGCTCCAGCTTCATTTCATCTGGCACGTCGGGCAGATGTCCTACCTGCGCCACATGCTTGACGAGGCGTGGGCGAGCAGCGGCCGGGGCCACTTCGGGCGAATGGCGACGGCGTACATCGGCGTGAGTTATCACGCCGGCGATCCGCAGCGGCTGCGCGGCTTCTGATCCAGCAGGCGCGTAAAAAAGTGCGGCGATCGCCGCCGCACTTGTGGGTTCCGCATGGTGTCATGCTGGGGGTCACTCGGGCAAGTTGGCGGCGATGGCCTGGCTCATGGCGTTGGTGTCGTGCTCGTGGGTGAGGACCTTGACGATTTCTTTGGACTCGGGGTCGATCAGCAGCATCCGGCCCGTCTTGCCGCCATGCTCGTCCCAGATTTCATCGAGGCCGAGCAGGGCTGCGTGGAACTCGGGTTGCTTGGACTCGCGGTTGCTGTGGTCAAAGGTCAGGAAGAGCACGGGGTCGTCGCCGTGGCGCTCGCGCACCTCGGCGCGGGAGTCCTTCATCTGGGCGCAGAAGCCGCACCAGTCGGCATAAAAGTCGACGGCCAGCAGCGCCGGCCGCTCGGCCTTGGGCTTTTCCTGCTTGGCTTCGTCGGGCTTGGACTCGGCCTGGACGGCGTAGGTGCCCGCCAGGCCGGCGATCAGCGCGACGGCGAGGAGGCTGGTCAGGGCGTTGCGTCGGTGAAGCTTGTGAATCATGGTGGTCTCCTTGGGAAAAAGGGGAACGTTACGTGTGTCAACGGGTTCGCAGGCTGAGCCGGTCGGGCTCGTGCGGCGGCTGCTCCTCGACGAGCACGAACGCGCACTCGTCGCCCGCCGGCCAGAGCGTCACCGCCAGCGGCTCGGGGTGATCCGGCGTGGTGGGGATATCGATTCGGCGCGGCACGAAGTCCTCGGGGAGATTGAAGTCGTGGATGCACAGTTGATAGAGCGAGTGGGCCCGGCCGAGGCGCTGATCGCGCCAGCGCGTGTAGGCGAGCGGTCGGCCGTCGAACGAGCAGACGCGGCCGCCGGCCAGCGCCTTGTCCGCGGGCATCTCGGGCACGCGGATGGGGAAGTGGACGCCCGGCTGGAGGTGATCGGCGACGGCACGCGGGTTGTCGGTCGCGAAGCTCAGCGCTGGCTGCTGGCGGTGGTCGTGGATGGTCAGACGGACGACTTCACTGGCGGCATGTTCGAAGTCCGGGCCCGCGCTGCGCAGCAGGCTCAGCCCGGCGAGCGCGACGATGAGCAGGCAGGCGGCGGCGAGCGTGGACGCGGCCGCGGGCCCGGGCCAGCGGATGCGGCGCGAGCGTCGGGCTTGCACATGGCCGGGTATGGCGCGCAGACGCTCCGCCAGGTTGCTCGGGGTGGTGACATCCTGGCTCATCAGGCGAAGGCGCTCCGTCTGCTCGAGCAGCGATGCCCACTGGGCGTGCGCGGCCGGGCCGGCCTGTCTCACGCGATCGACCACGGCCTGCCGGGCCGGGTCGTGCTCGGGCAGCAGCGCGGCCTGCTCCATCTGCTGTTGCAGCGATTCCTCGATGGGGCGTTCATGGGTCATGCTTCACCTCCGAGGCGAAGGGTCGGTGCGGTCGAGCCTCCGGGGCTCGCCGGTTGAACGCTCGTGTCAGGCTCGTCGAGCGCGTTGATCGTTTCGCGCAGCCGCTGGCGGGCGCGGTGCAGGCGCGAGAGCACGGTGCCCAGCGGTACGTCGAGCTCGCGGGCGGCTTCTTCGCAGGTCATGTTGCCGACGAACACGAGCACGAATGTGATGCGGTAACGCTCGGGCAGTTGGTCCAGCGCCTGCTGGAGTGTGTCGCGGTGGGCAAGCTGGTCGACTGAGCCGGTGTCCGGGCGGGCGAATTGGGTGGCCAGGTTATCCTGCGCGAGGTTCTCGCGGCGGCGCTGGCGGGCCCAGCGGGCGTAGCAGTGGCGCAGGATCTGCATGAGCCAGGCCTTGCTGCGCTGCGGATCGCGGAGCTGGTCCATGCACTTCCACGCCTGGTAGAAGGCCTCCTGGACGAGCTCGTCGGCGAGCTCGCGGTCGCCGCACAGCCGGTAGGCGAAGGCGAACAGCGGCTGCGTGTGGGCCTGGACCCACTGCTCGAAGCGGGCGTGGCGGGCCTTGTCAGGGGTTGGCCAGGGGCGCCAGGGGCTCATGCGGGGCTCTCCAGAGGCGACGGCGGGGCCGCCCGGGGCGTTTCTACGGAGGTGGTGGTGCGTCGGCCGGCGGATATTCCCGCGGGGTGGAAAAAAAGTTTCGCGGCCGCCGCGGGAATAGGCCGGGCCGCGGCGGGCACCTGTTTAAGCATGAGTCGGCATGGAGTGACTACGCTTTCAACTGCCACGGCCAGGAGCATCACATTGACGGACAGGGCGACAGCCATGCGACGGCGGATTCTGAGCGTCTGGACGAGCCTTGCGGCGCTGGTGATCTGTGCGGCCGCGGTCCCGGCATGGGGCCAGGCGATCGCCGGCGCGGAGGTCGAGGTGCGTGTCACGGCCGGGCGGGACGTGGTGGCGCCGGGGGGCGATCTGCCGGTGGCGGTGGTGCTGGATCACGCCGAGGGCTGGCACACGCATCACCACGACCCGGAGATTCCGCAGGCCTTCCGCGAGGTCGGGTTTCGGGTGATCCCGACGCAGATCGACGCGGTGGGGGAGGCGGGCGGGCCCCGGCCGCACGTCGCGATGATCCAGTGGCCGGAGGCGAAGACGATCGAGGTGACGTTCACCGGTGAGCCGGTGGACTGGCGGGTGTATGCCGGCCAGGCGGTGGCGTACCTGCCGGTGACGGTGCCCGCCGATGCCGAGCCGGGCGACTATGCGCTGATGGTGACGGTGGACTACCAGGCGTGCGACGACGTGACCTGCCTGATGCCGGAGACGGTCGAGCGCGAGTTGACGATTCGTGTGGTCGACCCGGCCGCGCAAGCCGAGGCGCTGGCGGCGGCGGGCGAGCGGCTGCGTGATGATGGGCTGTTCGCCGATTTCGATCCGGCGGTGTGGCAGCGGATCCGCGAGGGCGCGGCGGTGCCGATGCTGATCGACTTCGACGTGTTCGGCTGGGGGTTCGACCTGAACATCGCGGGCTGGGTCGGCCTGATCGCGCTGCTGCTGATCGCCGCCGTGGGCGGCCTGATGTTGAACCTGACGCCCTGCGTGCTGCCCGTGATTCCGCTGAAGATCATGGGCCTCGCGCAGATGGCGGGCTCGCGCGGCAAGTGCCTGGCGCTGGGGGCGACGATGTCGCTGGGGGTCGTGGCGTTCTGGCTCGCGATCGGGGTGGCGGTGGCGTCCCTGGCGGGGTTCGACGCGATCAGTGCGCTGTTCCGTTACCCGGCGTTCACCATCGGCGTCGGGCTGTTCATCGCGGTGATGGCGCTGGGCATGGGCGGGCTGTTCTACGTGCCCCTGCCGCGCTTCGCCTACAACGTCCAGCCGCGGCATGACACCTATCACGGCTCGTTCGTCTTCGGCATCATGGCGGCGGTGCTGGCGACACCCTGCGTGGCGCCGTTCATGGGGGCGGCCGTGGCGGGTGTGATGACCCAGCGACCCCAGGTCGCGCTGCTGGTGTTCCTGGCGATCGGCGCGGGCATGGCGTCGCCCTACCTGGTGCTCTCGGCGTTTCCGAAGCTGGTGGATCGCATGCCCAAGGCCGGGCCGGCGAGTGTGCTGATCAAGCAGGTGATGGCGCTGCTGATGCTGGCGGCGGCGAGCTACTTTCTGGGCACGGGGCTGGCGGGGGTGTTGGTGCAGGAGGGCCAGCCGCCGACGCAGCTTTACTGGTGGGCGGTGGCGGCGTTCGTCGCGGCCGCGGGGGCGTGGCTGGTGTGGCGGACCGTGCGCATCACCGCCTCGGGGCAACGCCGTGCGGTGTTCGGGGGGCTGGGCGCGCTGCTGGTCGTGATGGCGCTCGCCGGGGGCGTGCGGCTGACGGACCCGGGGCCAATCGCGTGGGAGCACTACACGGCCGAGCGGTTTGAGCGCCGGCTGGAGGAGGGGCGCGTCGTGCTGCTGGAGTTTACGGCGCAGTGGTGCCTGAACTGCCACGCGCTGGAGCAGGCGGTGCTGCACAACCCGCGTGTGGTCGAGGCGCTTGAGGGCGATGGTGTCGTGCCGATGAAGATCGACCTGACCGGCGCCAACGACGCCGGCTGGGCGAAGCTGCGCGAGATGGGCCGGCGGGGGATCCCGTTTCTGGCGGTCTTCTCGCCCACGGGTGAGCTGGTGTACGGCGGGGACTTCTACACGGTCGAGCAGGTGCTGGCGGCGCTGGATAGAGCGCAGGACGCGGGCGTGGCGGTTGAATGAGAAGCGATCATCGGCTGCACTGCGTAGTGTGCATAAAGCCGGCGCCGATGAGCACGACCTGCCCACAGCCATCAGCGACGCGGCGGGCGCACGGGCAGCTTCAGCCACCAAAGGGCGGCGAGGTAGGCGATCCCGGCAAGGATCATCAGCACGACGATCGTGCCCGTCGGCCGGTCGAGCACGGGCAGCACGCCGTAGGCGAAGCGCGGCGAGAGCGCGAGGATGATGACGTGGATCGCGACGAGGATGAGGCCGAGGCCGACCCATCCGGATCGCGACAGGGGCGATTCGTCGTGGTGGATGACACGGAACAAGCGCGCACCTCGGACCTCAGGTGATTGGGCCATCTCGCGATGGGCGATGGTGGGATCGCGTTCACTCCATTCGTAGCGGGTTGGGTGCCACTGACAAGCGGATTCCGCGGAGCTTGTCAGTGCGGA
>SLDI01000136.1:0-8330 GCA_007125385.1 Phycisphaeraceae bacterium
CCTGAGCGAGTCCGCGAGCGAAGGGCGGGATTGCCGGCGCCGGGTTGTTGCGCACCAGTGGTCTTGCAGAGATCCCGCCCTTCGCTCGCGGACTCGTTCAGGACGGGCGTTAACCGCACGGGTGCTCAGCTCGCACGCCACGTCACACCACTTCCCCCAGGTCCGCCACATACACCCGCCGCGTGCCGTCGGCGAAGCCGTTGAACGCCACGCGGCGCCACTCCCGGTCCCACGCCGGGTGGGGGTCGACGCGCATCGCGCGGTGCGGCAGTTCGCCCGGCTCGACCATCATGCGCACGATGTGACGGTCTTCGCCGCTTTGGCGATCAACGAGGCGCAGCGGCACGCTGCCGTCACCGTAAGCCACCGGCTCCTGGGCGTAGCTGTCGGTGAGGATGTGCCGGCCGTTGGGGTGGATCGTGGGGTGGCCTGAGCCGGGCACCGACTCGAGCATCGTGCCCAGGGCGCTGCCGTCGACGCCGCACTGGCAGAAGAACATGCCCTTTTCCCGGCCGTGGATGCCCAGGTTCATCGACAGCATGTCGCCTTGGGAGAAGAAGTTGATGTGGTGCCCGCCATGCTTCCAGTGCTCGGCCGGCACGGCGTTGGTGAGCTCCGAGCCGTCGGGCCGCAGGGTCAGGACGTTGAAGGTCAGCCCGCCGCCGGAGATGGCGTTGAAGCGCTTGGGCCCGTCGACGGGAAA
Source organism: Phycisphaeraceae bacterium (assembly GCA_007125385.1). Classification (GTDB taxonomy): domain Bacteria; phylum Planctomycetota; class Phycisphaerae; order Phycisphaerales; family Phycisphaeraceae; genus SKPT01. Next base: position 704 of record SLDI01000136.1, read on the forward strand.
GGCGCGGATGGTGAAGATGAGGCGATCGCCCTGGTTGTTGAACTTGCTGTGGAAGCCGTAGATCTCCCACTTGTCCGTGTCAGTGGCGAGGTTGGGGCAGACCCCGGCCGCATCGCACAGCGACAGCAGCAGCTTGCGCCGGCCGGTGTCGATGTCGGTGATCCACAGCCCGTCGTCGTCGCGGGCGCCGAGGTTGCGCGGCACGCGGTCCTCAGGCAGCGTCACGCCGTAGCCCAACTGCGTCCGGCACATGCGATCCATGGAAGCGGACACCGCCCATCGCCCGTCGGGGCTGACGTGATAGACGGTGCCTTCGAGGCGGTCGGCCTTGCCCGTGGTCCAGTCCAGGCGCACGCCGTAAGGCTGCCAGGTGTCGACGTCGAGGTCGTTGTAGATGAGCGTGTCGTCGTCGGGCCCCCAGTTGAGGTTGGCGCCCATCTGCGGCTCCCAGCCGCGGGTCGTGGCGACGACGCGCACGTCGCCGGCCTGGAGATCGACGACGACGATCTCGCCCGCCTCGCCCGGCTCGGGCATGCGGGTCTCGTCGGGGATGCGGAACGCCGCGAGATACCGCCCGCTGGGGCTGAAGGGGCAGGTGTCGAAGAAGCGATGGATGCAGCCGTCGATGTCGGGTGTGACGCACCAGACGGGCACGGCCGGGTCGTGAGTGGTGTAGGCGGGGAAGTTCATGACGTGAGAATAACCACGGATGCACACGGATGCACGCGGGGAAGAAGCGGAATAAGGAAGCCTGGAAACCAGGAAGGAAGGCGGTCAGTGACCTCGATCATGGCCCGCGGCGTTCATTGGTGACCCCCTTTTCCCCGTGTCATCCGATCATTCCGGGGCCGCCGTGACAATGCCACATGCCAGGCTGCATCGCCTCCGCCCGTGCCGGGGCGGCGTTCGTTCACGCTGCTCACAACCACGGGTTGCGCTGCACTCCTACAACCCGTCGCCCCTTCAGGGCGATCCCGGAAAGACCGGATGAATCTTTTTCCCTTCCTGCCTTCCTGGCTTCCTTATTCGCCTTTATCGGTGTGCATCCGTGTGTATCCGTGGCTATTCCCCCCTCACGGCTGCCCGCCGAAGAGGAAGTATTCCATCAGTTCGTGGCCGTGGGCGACGTGCAGGTCCGATGCCACGGCGTTGCGCTCGCTCAGCGGCGGATGCACCACGGCGTGGACGCGCGTGCCGGCGATGAGGAAAGGCACGGGCGTCGGGTCGTGCTTGCGCGTCTCGACGAGCGTGTAGTGATCCGGCAGCACCATCACGCGCCACGCGTCGGCGTGATCTCGCCGCATCGCCTCGACGATCGGGCCCACGACATGCTCGTCGATCGCTTCGATCGCCGCCACCTTCGTCGCGGCGTCCGAGGCGTGCGACGCCTCGTCGGGCGACTCGACGTGGGCGCAGACCAGGTCGTACTGCTTGAGCGCCTCGACGGCGTAGCGCCCCGTGGCGGCGTAGTCGTTGTCGTGGTAGCTGCTCTGTCCCGGCACGTCGAGGCGGTCGAAGCCGATGTAGCTGGCGATGCCCGCGAGCAGGTCGACGGCCGTGATCATCGCCCCGCGCAGGCCGAAGCGCTGCTCGAACGCGGGCATGGACGGGCGTCGGCCCTGGCCCCAGGGCCAGAGGTGCGTCGCGGGCAGCTCGCCGATCTCGCGGCGGGTCTGGTTGATCTCGTGCTCGGCGAAGAACCGCTCGCTGTCGGCGATCATGCGATGAAGCAGCTCGGCGTGCTCGCCGCCGACGGGCAGGTGCTTGCGGATCGGCTCGCCGGGGATGTCGTGCGGGGCCGTGGTCTCCAGCTCGGACCAGTCCCTGGCCTCGACCCCCGCCGCGCCCGCGGGCGCGTCGGGCCGGCTCGAGACGTCGACCATGATGTTGCGATAGCTCACGCCCGGGTAGAGCACCATCGCCGGCAGCTCGGCCTGAGCCGCGAAGTCCTCGAGCAGTCGCCGGCCTTCCGTCGAGGAGATGTGCCCGGCCGAGTGGTCCTGCATGCGGCCGTCGATGACGGTGACGAGGTTGACGCGGAAGATCCAGTCGGCCTCGGCGAGCTCGATGCCCAGGGCGGCGGCCTCGATCGGTGCCCGGCCGCGATGGTAGCGCGCCGGGTCGTAGCCCAGCAGGCTCATGGTGCACACGTCGCTGCCGCAGGGCATCGACGCCGGTGTGGTCGCCGCCGTGCCCTGCCGGCCCTGCGCCGCCAGGGCGTCGAGATGCGGCGTGGTCGCCGCCTCCAGCGGCGTGCGCCCGTCAAGCTCGGCCAGCGGGCGGTCGGCGGCGCCGTCGGGGATGATGATCGCGTACTTCATGCCGCGCGGATTGTACCGGCCCGCTGGCGGTGGTGATGTGGCCGACGACCGGTCGCCGGGGGCCACGGGCGGCTTGCCCGCCAGTGGCTGGGCGTGGCGTCCGGCTTGAAGGTGTCGATCTTGCGGTGATCGATCAGAGGCGGCTTGGGCGGTCGTGGTGCTTCGTTGCGCCTCGGCACTGGCGGACAAGCCGCCAGTGGCACCCGCATTCGACACCGCCGCATGGCCCGTCGCGATGCGCCGATTCAGTCGGCGGGTTCCATGACCAGCTCGAAGGTTCGGCCGTCGTGCAGCGGCGCCTGGCCGCGGAGCGAGCCGTCGGGTTGAGGCAGCAGGTCCAGCGGCCGGTCGATCTGGTCGAGCGGGAGGTTGTCCAGGGCGGGCACGGGCAGGTTCCGCAGGTCGGCGACGCGCTCGATGCGCAGGGCGAAGAGCTCGGCGGGGATGGACAGGGAGAGGATGTCGCCGCCGAGCTGGACGTTGCCCTGGTCGTCGGGGATGAGCTCGACGACGCCGAGGCTGACGCGCTGGCTGACGGAGCGGTCGTCGTGCTGGGGTTGGCGCCGGGCGGGGTCGCCGCCCATGCCCTGCATCTGCATCGCGCGCTCCTGCTCGCGGTACCGCCGTGCCTGCTCGGGGGGCATGTCGGCCAGGACGGCGCTCACTTCGCCGCGGATCAGGACCTCGAGCCGGTGCTGGCCGGCCAGCTCCTGCAGGCGTGCGGTGTTCAGGGCGCGTTCCGCGCTGCGAAAGGCGCTGGCGGGGCTGTCGGCCTGGAGCACCTGCTCGGCGCGCGCGTCGACCTCCTGGGCGTGTGCACCGGCGGCGGCGAGCAGGGCGGCGATGGCGCCGGCGGCGAGGTCGGCGTCGGACGACTCGACGAGCTCGAGCAGGCGGGATCGCCCGCCGAAGGGCTCGACCCACTCGTGGGCGCCGGGCAACTGGCCCAGCGGCAGGTGCTCGGCGAACCAGCGGGCGCCTTCGTGGCGGCGCCGCTGCTCCGGCTCGGCCCGCAGCAGGCCCGCGACGAGCGCGGCCCGGCCATGCACCGCCTCATAGGCCGCGCTGCCCAAGGCGTGGCGCTGGTCGGCGTCGAGCTGCTCGATGATGTTGCCGAGTTCCCACGGCCTGCCGAGCAGGTGCGTGGCGGCGAGCGTTGAGCCCTCGGCCGCGAGCCGGGCCAGGGCCTCGCCGGCCTGCTGGGTCTGGTGGCGCGCGAGGAACTCCACCGCCTGGGCGGGGATGTCGTGGGCGAGCGCCGCCTCGACGATGCGCTCGTAGCGCTCCGCGTTGCGGTCACGCCCGAAGCCACCGCCCTGGCCGCGCCGCGAGCCGGCCTGGGAGAAAGTGAAGCGGGGCAGGGCCTCGAAGGCGAGGCCGGCCGTGTCGGGGTCTTCCAGGGCATCGAAGAGGTTGTGCTCGATCGAGTCGATCAGAACGAGCGTCGGCTGCTCATCGTCCTCGACGAAGAAGTCGTCGGGCCCGGCGAGGAAGGGATCGGGCTCGGCGACGGGCTGGGGCTGGTCGTCGGAGCGGCCCCAGAGCAGGCCCAGCGCCTGGCCGAGCATCGATCGGTCCCCGTCCGCGGCATCGTCGGGGCGGGCGAGGCGGTCGAGGGTGGCGTGGACCACGTCGGGGCTGGCTGAGCCGAGCAGCCGCCGGTCGAGCCAGCGTGCGGCCAGCTCGTGGCCGGGGGCGGCGGTCACCAGGTGGTCGATCGCGGCGGCGAGGCGGTCGGGCGCGAGCGGATCGAAGTCGAGGGCGTCGACGGCCTGGTCGGTGAGGTTGCGGCTGGCGTCGGCGGCGGCGAGGAGGCTGTCGAGGATGTCGGCGGGCGCGGGCCCGGCGGGGTCGGCGAGCAGGGCCTGGGCGATGGGCAGGTGCTCGGCCGGGTCGTCGTCGCGCAGCAGCCCGCCCAGCGCTGCCAGGCGCGTGCGCGGGTCGCGGTGGTCGGCGACGGAGCGGAGCAGGGCGGCCGTGGCGTCGGAGGGGCGGCCGACGTCGGTCAGGGCGGAGACGGCGGCGTTCCGGGCCGGGTCGTCGTCGGCGCGGAGCAGGTCCTCGAAGAGGCGGTAGGCGTCGGTGAAGCGCTCGAGGCCGTCGGCCAGGCCGGCGGCGGCGACGGCGTGGGCGGCCATCTGCTGGTCGTAGCGGTGGCTGGACCGGGCCAGGCGGCGCAGGTCGGTGATGGCCAGCGGCTCGACGTCGGTGCTGATGCGCCCGCCGCGGCCGGAGCCGGTGCGGCGGGGGCCGCCGGTGCCGGCGAAGGCGCGCAGGGCCTCGAAGTCGTGGAAGTCCTTGGCCCAGGGCAGCGGGTCGGGGCCGTCGAAGGCCAGGTCGCGCATCGTCGGCGGCAGCTCATAGATGGCCCAGATCCGGTCGGGGGCCGGCCGGCTGAAGGACTCGTCGAGGTTCTGGACCTCGTCGCGCAGGGCGGCATAGTCATCGCGCGCCTGCTGGAACTGGTCGCGGGCCTGCTGCAGCGCGCGGGCGCGCTGTTGGGCGGGCAGGTCGTCGTCGACCTCCAGGGCGTCGCGGCTGGGGGCGAGCTGGCGCAGGCGGTCGGGTCGGAGGCGGAGGATGTATCGGCCGTCGTCCTCGCGGATCTCGGCACCGCTGATGGAGGTGTCCAATGCCCAGTGGACTTCGCCGTCGGGGGTGAGGGTGATCTCGCGCGCCAGGCGCGGGGCGTCCAGAGGCACGCCCTCGGGCGAAAGCTGCGGCTCCTCCTCCTGCAACTGCTGGAGCCGCTGCTGCTGCTGTTGCGTCCGCTGCCGTTGATGTTGCTGCTGCTGTTGCTGCTGCAGCATGCGCTGGTATTGCTCGCGCATGCGCTGCTCTTGCATCATGTCGTAGTCATCGAAGCCGGGGTCGCGGGCCCCGCGCGTGCGGCGGGTGGCGGTGGCCGGCTCGGGCTCGTCGTCGGGCAGGTGCCAGGCGACGAAGCGGGCGAAATTGAGCGTGATGCTGGGCTCGTCGAGGTGGAGCTCCGCGCCGGGGGTGGTGGTGCGGAAGGGGATGGCGATCAGGCGTCGGCCTTCGCGCGGCTCCAGGTGCCAGACGGGGCCCTGGACGGCGGCGGGCAGGACGTGGGGGCTGGTGGCCAGCGCGTGGATGTCGAGCTCGAGCGGCTGCTCGGCGCGAAGCGGCGCGGCGCAGGCCAGAGCAAGCGCGACGGCGGGGATGGCGGCCCCGACGGTGCGCGCGGCGAGCGCGCTGAAGGTGGCGCGGGTGGTGGGGGCGCCCGTGCGAGGCGTGGCAGGGCGCTGGGGGTCGTTGGTGCGCGACGGCCGAGTCATGCACGAGCTCCTGTTTGTTGTGCGCGATGCTGGAGATTGTCGGGGCCGCGGAGCGAGTTTCCTGCGATCAGCGACCACTTCTCCATGGTGGCCCATTATACCGCGCGGCCGCGGATTGGGGAGGGGGATTTGGGGATCGGCGCCGGTGCGCGGAAAGCGGGCAGTGGCCGGGCCCAGGGCATGAGCCGCGATCGTTTTGCGCGCAGGCCCTGGCGGGGCGGGGATTTGAGTGGCCGGGGGTGCGATTGTTTTTCCTGGCGGAGAATCGGCCTTGGCGCGGGCGTGAGGAGGGTGTTGGTGGGTGATCGTGGGCGCCCCGGCGTGGGGGATCGTCGCAGGTGGCATGGGTGTTGCGTGGGAGTGTGAGCGGCGACACGAGTCGTTTGTGGCACGCGAGGCAGCGAGCAGGGAGAGCGCGGCCGTTGCGCGCGTGGCTGGTGGCGGGGGGTGGGGACGGACCAGGCCGCCTCCGTGATGGTCGCGGAGGTTCGGGGCGGGCGTCTGTTGGGGCGCTCGCTCCTTTTGGACGGTGTTGGTTGCTTGATGGGTTTCGCGAAGCCGCGAGCGGCTATGAAAGGAGATGTGATGAGCTTGGGAAGGATGAAGCTGGGCCTGGCGTTGAGCGTGATGCTGCTGACGGGCTTCGCCATGACGGGCAAGGCGTGGGCGGACGATGGCGTCTCGGCGGAGATGTTCACGGTCAACAATCTCTGGATCATGTTGGCCGGGTGCATGGTGTTCATCATGCACCTGGGCTTCGCGTCGCTCGAGAGCGGGCTGACGCAGGCCAAGAACACGGTGAACATCCTGTTCAAGAACACGATGATCATCGCGATCGGCATATTGAGCTACGCGGTGATCGGCTTCTCGGTGATGTACCCCGGCGCCTGGGGCATCGACGGGCTGCTGGGCTGGGACGGGATGGGCCTGGACCCGGGCGCCGAAGGGCAGACGTCGGCCTACGACGAAGGCTTCACCTACTTCAGCGACTTCTTCTTCCAGGCGATGTTCGCCGCCACCGCGGCGACGATCGTCTCCGGCGCCGTCGCCGAGCGCATCAAGCTCGGGCCCTTCCTGGTCTTCATCACGCTCGTGGTGGCGATCGCCTACCCGATCACCGGCTCGTGGCAGTGGGGTGGCGGCTGGCTCTATCAGATGGGCTTCGTCGACTTCGCCGGCTCGACGCTGGTGCACAGCGTCGGGGCGTGGGCGGCGCTGGCGGCGGTGATCGTCCTCGGGCCGCGCCTGGGCAAGTACGCGTCCGACGGCACCGTCAACCCGATCCCCGGGCACAACCTGGCCCTGGCGACGGTCGGCGTGTTTCTGCTGTGGTTCGGGTGGTTCGGCTTCAACGGCGGATCGGTGCTCACCGCCGACGCCGCCGAGGTGTCGCTCGTGCTGGTCAACACGGCGCTGGCGGCGTCGGCCGGGGCGCTGGCGGCCGGGGCGGTGGCCTACTTCGCCACGCGCAACGCCGACCTGACCATGGCGCTCAACGGCATCCTGGGCGGGCTCGTGGCCATCACCGCCAGCGCCGACATCCAGACGCCCCTGACGGCGATCATCATCGGGCTCATCGGCGGCGTGATCGTCGTCGTGTCGATCATCGCGCTGGATCGGCTGCGCATCGACGACCCGGTCGGGGCGATCAGCGCCCATGGCACGTGCGGCGTGTGGGGGACGCTGGCGGTGGGAATCTTCGGCAGCGCGGCCGGGCCGACGCAGCTCATGCACCAGGCGATCGGCATCGCGGCGATCGGGGCCTTCACGCTCGCGTTCGCGTTCGCCGCGGCGCTGGCGGTCAAGGCGACGCTGGGCCTGCGCGTCGATGAGGCGGAGGAGATCGAAGGCCTGGATCTGGGCGAGCATGAGATGTCGGCCTACCCGGACTTCTCGCGGACGTATATCAAGAGCTATCACGTGCGGGAGATCTGAGGGCAGAGGCGCGATGGCACGAAGCGAAAGGGGGGAGCCGGGGGAAATCCCGCCCTTCGCTTTGCTCAGGGC
>SLDI01000503.1:0-8320 GCA_007125385.1 Phycisphaeraceae bacterium
CGGGCCCCGCGCCGGCACCGGCACCAGCTTCACCAGCGCCGGCCTGCTGCTGGGCGCGGGCGCGCTCGGCCTGCTCGCGCAGGCGCTGCTTCTCCGCCTGGGCCTGGGCCTTCCAGTCCGCGTCAACGTGCAGCTTCGGTTCTTGCGATTCCTCGGCCATGTCGTGGCTCCACCCAGGCGCAGCCCGGGGCGTGTGGTCTCGATTCTAGGGCTTGGCCGGAGTATATTCGACCCGAAGCGGTCATGCGAGCCGGCGGACGAGTGTTGCATGCATGAAAGGGGGCAGTGGGCAGACTGCTGGGGGCAGTGCCGAGCGGACGCGCCGGCCGCTCAGGGATGCTGCCGTCTTCCGTCTGCCCCCTGCCCGCGATTCTGTATAATCCGCCCCCCTTGACGGGGATGTTGAAGGGTTTTTCCATGGCCGACGCTCAGCGCGAGACGGGCACGACGCTGGATGTGAAGTTCGACGACCAGGGCCTGGTGCCGGCGATCGTGCAGGACGCCGCGAGCGGGCAGGTGCTCATGATGGGCTGGATGAACGAGGCGGCGCTGAAGCAGACCCTGGCGACGCGCAAGGCGACGTTCTACTCCCGCTCACGCGACAAGATGTGGGTCAAGGGCGAGTCCTCCGGCCACGTCCAGGAGGTGCTCGAAGCCCGCGTCGACTGCGACCAGGACGTCGTGCTCCTGCGCTGCAAGGCCCACGGCCCGGCGTGCCACGTCGGCTACCACACCTGCTTCTACCGCGCCGCCGACGCCGATGGGGGGCTGAGCTTCGTGGAGGAGCGCGTGTTCGACCCCGGCGAGGTGTACGGGGGCAAGGGATAACCACAGAGGCACAGAGAACACAGAGGAGAAGAAGAAGGAAGACAAGGATTGATTTTTGAATGGTTGGCTTGACCACTGGTCGGCGTCGCTCAGGGTGCCACGGCTTGACCGCGAAGCGGCAAGCCGTGCGATCGTCGGCAAACGTCCGGCTTGCCCTTCGGGACAAGCCGTGGCACCCCCGGCATCGAGGTTAAATCAATCATTCAAACGTCAATAGTCGAGAGACTCGCGGGGAGCTGACGCATCATCGCTGTCTCGAGCTTCTTCCCCGCTCTTTCTTCTTCCTCTCTGTGTTCTCTGTGTCTCTGTGGTTCATCCCACCGCTTCGCGAAGCCGCGAGCGGCTGATTCGTGTTAATTTGTGTTCATTCGTGGCTATTTCTCCAGGACGACTCACCCGTGGCAATGAAGATCGACGACAAGCTCAAGCCCGCCGACCTGGGCCCGGCCATCACCCGCGTCTTCGAGCTGGCCGGGCAGAAGGTGCGCGACATTGACAGGACGTGGAACCCCGCGCACGGCACGCCGGTGTTCACCGTCAACGGCCGGTACACCACCCGCGGCTGGACGGAGTGGACCCAGGGCTTCCAGTACGGCTGCGCGATCCTCACCTTCGACGCCACCGGCGACCAGGAGATGCTCGAGCTCGGCCGCCAGCGCACGCTGGATCTCATGGCCCCGCACGTCTCGCACGTGGGCGTACACGATCACGGGTTCAACAACCTCTCGACCTATGGCAACCTGCGTCGCCTGATGCTCGAAGGACGCACGCCCCATGATGAGTGGGAGAAGAACTTCTACGAGATGGCGATCAAGGCCAGCGGCGCGGTGCAGGCGGCGCGGTGGTCAAAGACCGCCGACGAGGATCCCGCCGACGGGGGGGGCTACATCTGCTCGTTCAACGGGCCGCAGTCGCTGTTCATCGACACGATGCGCAGCCTGCGCATCCTGGGCGTGGCGCACCAGCTCGGGCATGTGCTCATGGGCGAGCATGACGAGAAGATCAGCCTGCTCGGCCGCATGATCGCCCACGCGCTGACCACCGCCAAGTACATCGTCTTTTTCGGCGAAAGCGGGCACACCTACGACGTGCGCGGGCGCACGGCTCACGAGGGGATCTTCAACCGCAACGACGGGCAGTTCCGCTGCCGGTCGACGCAGCAGGGCTACTCGCCCTTCAGCACGTGGACGCGCGGGCTTAGCTGGGCGGTGGTGGGTTATGCCGAGGAGCTGGAGTTCCTCAAGACGCTCAATCCCAACGACATCAAGAAGGCCAGCGGCCTGAGCAAGTCGGACGTGATCAGGGTGTTCGAGAAGGCGGCGCGGGCGACGGCGGACCACTACATCGACGACTGCGCGACGACGGACGGCATCACGTACTGGGACGACGGGGCGCCGGGTCTGGTGCAGCTTGGCGACTGGCGCGACCGCGCCGCGGAGCCTTACAACGACCATGAGCCGGTGGACTCGACCGCCAGCGCGATCACCGCGCAGGGGCTCATTCGGCTGGGGCAGTACCTGGGCGGGCGCAAGGGCGAGCGTTACACGCAGGCGGGGCTGTCGATCGCGCGGACGCTGTTTGATGAGCCGTACCTCTCCACGCAGCCGCAGCACCAGGGTCTGCTGCTGCACTCGATTTACCATCGGCCCAACGGCTGGGACAACGTGCCCAAGGGCCGCAAGGCGCCCTGCCACGAGTCGAGCATGTGGGGGGACTATCACCTGCTGGAGCTGGCGAATCTGATCAAGCGGATGGGTGAGGGTGGGGATGGTGGCGGGGGGTATCCGGTGTTTTTTGATCAGGCGTGAGCTCTTGACGTAGGGTGGGTAGAGCGAAGCGAAACCCACCACGATGGCCGCGGAGGCTCGACAAAGCTGGTGGGTTTCGCTTCGCTCTACCCACCCTACATCCGCACCGCGAGGCAGAAGTTCACGGCGTTGAGCAGCACCCCCGTCGAAGGAAGTGACCATGAGCGAATCCACCCCCCTCACCGCCATCGTCACGGGCGCCAGCCGCGGCATTGGGCGGGCGATCGCCGAGGCGCTGGGCGGCGCGGGCCTTGGTGTCGTCATCAACTACAACGCCAACGCCGACGCCGCCAACGACGCCGCCAGGGCCGTCGAAGCCGCGGGCGGGCGGGCGAGCATCGTCCAGGCCAACGTCGGCGAGATCGCCGACCACGACAAGCTCATCGCCGCGGCCGAGGCGCTGGGCCCGATCAGCCTGCTGGTCAACAACGCCGGCGTCGGGCCCAAGGTGCGCGCCGATCTGCTCGAGACCACCGACGAGAGCTGGGACTACGTCGTGGACACCAACCTCAAGGGGCCGTTCTTTCTCACGCAGGCGGTGGCCAAGCGCATGATCGCCGCCGGCGGCGACGTGCCCCGCCACATCGTCAACATCGGCTCCATCAGCGCCTACACCGCGTCGATCAACCGCGGCGAGTACTGCGTCGCCAAGGCGGGCATGGCGATGATGACGCTGCTGTTCGCCGACCGCCTGGCGCAGGAGGGCATCAACGTCTACGAGATCCGCCCGGGCATCATCGCCACGGACATGACCTCGGGCGTCCAGGCCAAGTACGACAAGCTGATCCTGGAGGACGGCCTGACGCCGATCCGCCGCTGGGGCAGGCCCGAGGACGTGGCCCATGCGGTGCTCGCCATCGCCCGGGGCCACCTGCCCTTCTCCACCGGCGAGGTGATCAACGTCGACGGGGGGTTTCACATGCACCGGTTGTGAGCCGCTCGCGGCTTCGCGAGGCGGGCGGCGGGGGCGGCGGCGGAAATCCCGCCCTTCGCTCGCCCCCGCCACCAGGGACTCGCTCAGGACGGGCGTTCACCGGGCGGGGGCGTTTGGGCTGGGCTCCGTGGCGGCGTATCATGTCGGGCATGAGCGAGTCTTCTGCCGAGATGCGTCACGTCATCGCCGCCCTGGTCACCAACGAGCCGGGCGTGCTCGCCCAGGTCGCCGGCATGTTCGCCGCCCGCGGGTTCAACATCGACTCGCTGGTTGTCGGCCGCACCGAGAACCCCGAGCTCTCCCGCATGACCATCGTCGTCGTCGGCGACGCGGCCGTGCTCGAGCAGGTGCGCAAGCAGCTTCAGAAGCTCGTGCCGGTGGTCAAGGTGGTGGACTACAAGGGCGCCGCCTACGTCGAGCGCGACCTGATGCTGGTGCAGGTCTCGACGCGCAGCGACACCGACCAGCCCGCCAAGCGGCAGGAGATCATCACGCTGGCGAACCTCTTCCGGGCGAACGTGGTGGACGTCGCGACCGACCGGCTGATGATCGAGCTTTCGGGCACGGAGGACAAGATCGAGGCGTTCATCGACCTGATCCAGCCCTACGGGATCGTGGAGCTGGCGCGGACGGGCGTGATCGCGATGCCCCGCGGCCGGGCGCGCCTCGCCAGGCCCGAGGCGGTCAGCGCCGCCGATCAGATCGACCAGGGCGACCTGCCCCCGGGGTGAGCCAGGCACAAGACCAGCCACGAATGAACACGAATGGACACGAATAGGAGAGAGGGTTTGCGTTGGCGGGCAGGCCCCGACGTGGTGGGCCGGCGTCGATGCCTCTGGGGTTCATCCCCGCCGCTTCGCGAAGCCGCTAGCGGCTTGATTGGTTTTTATTCGTGTTCATTCGTGGCTATTTCCCAAAGAAAGTGAGTTGACATGACGCGAGCCAGCGGGGCTGTTCCTTCCGATCCGTCGCGTGAGCTGCGCGACAAACCCCTGACGCTGGCGCACGTGACCCACGAGGCCGTCGAGCAGCTCGGCGGCATCGGCACCGTCCTCGAGGGGCTGATCTGCTCGCCCGTCTACCAGCAGGCGGTCAAGCGGTCCATCCTCATCGGGCCCACCGCCACGCACATGCACCACTCGCCCGAGGCCCGCCTGGGCGCCCATGGCAAGGTCCTGTACTCCTCGATCGACCAGGTCGACGAGCTGGGCCTGGGCGGGCGGCTGCGGCCGGTCGAGTGGGCGTTCAACGTCGCGATCGTCTACGGCAAGCGCACCTTCGAGCCGCCCGGACAAGGCCGCACCGGCGAAGCCGAGGTGCTGCTGATCGACGTCTTCCGCCACAACGCGGACCGGCTCAATGTCTTCAAGCACCGGCTGTGGGAGACGTTCGGCCTCGACAGCGGGCGCTACGAAGCCTCCTGGGACTACGAGGAATACGTCCGCCTCGCCGAGCCGGCGTTCTACGCCCTCCAGGCGCTGCTGGGCGAGCAGGACACGCCCTGCATCCTCTTCGCCCACGAGTTCATGGGCATGCCCGCGGCCTTGCAGGCGATCATGGACGGCGGCGAGCAGTTCCGCACCGTCTTTCACGCCCACGAATGCGCCACCGCCCGCCGACTCGTCGAGGACCACCCCGGCCACGACACGATGTTCTACAACGTGCTCGGCCAGGCGCGCGAACAGGGCCTGTTCGTCAATGACGTCTTCGGCGACATGCACAGCCTGCTGCGCCACGCGCTCATCAGCCGGGCGCACCTGTGCGACGGCGTGATCGCCGTCGGCGACCACACCCGCGACGAGCTGGGCTTTCTCAACCAGGCCTTCAGCGAGCATCCGATCGAGCTGGTCTACAACGGCCTGCCGGCGTTCAAGGTCACCAGCGCCCAGCGCGAGAAGTCGCGCGACATGCTCGCCGACTACGCCGAGACATTGCTCGGCTACCGCCCCGACGTGATCATGACGCACGTGACGCGGCCGGTGATCAGCAAGGGCATGTGGCGCGATGTCAAGCTCTGCGCCGAGCTCAACGCCCCGCTGGGGAAAAAGGGCAAGAAGGCGGTGCTGTTCATCCTCACCAGCGCCGGCGGCGTGCGGCGGGGCCAGGACGTCGCCTACATGGAGAAGCAGTACGGCTGGCCTCGCCATCACCGCGAGGGATACCCCGATCTCGTCGGCCCGGAGGTCGACCTGCATCGCATGATCCAGCCGTTCAACGCCGAGCACGAGCACGTCCAGGTGGTGCTCGTCAACCAGTTCGGCTGGTCGCGCGACCGCATCGGCCGGCGGCTGCCGGCGGGCATGACCATCGCCGACCTGCGCCGCGGCACGGACGTGGAGCTGGGCATGGCCACCTACGAGCCGTTCGGCATCAGCCCGCTCGAGCCGCTGGGCTCCGGCGCGCTGTGCGTGATCTCCAACGTCTGCGGCTGCCGGGGGTTCGTCGAGGAAGCGACCGACGGCGCGGGCTCGGAGAACGTGATGGTCGCCGACTTCACGCAGCTCGATCGGCCGCGGTCGATCCGCGAGCTGCTGGCGATGGGCACGCACGAGCGCGACGTCATCGAGCAGCGCGTCGTCGCGGAGCTGGCGCGCGACATGTTCCCGCGCTTGCCGATGACGAAGAAGCAGCGCGAGAAACTGCTCAAGAGTGGCCAGGCGCTGGTGCAGAAGATGGGCTGGGACCAGATCGTCGAAAACCACCTCGCCCCGCTGTTGGCGGCGCTGCGCCACCTGACGCCCGAGGAAGAGGCGGCGGTGTGAGTGACGCGCCACCCACTCGACGCCCGTCCTGAGCGAGTCCGCGAGCGAAGGTCGGGATTTCCGGGAAACGGTCCAATTCGTGCGCACGAGGCGGCAGGTGGGGTTTCAGAAATCCCGCCCTTCGCTCCCGTTGGTCGCTCAGGACGGGCGTTCACCGGTCGGCGCATGAATTGAGCGCCTCACCCCTGCGCCCCGGTGACGAGGTAGAGGCACGCCATGCGCACCGCCAAGCCGTGCGTGACCTGCTTGAGGATCGCGGAGTTGGGCCCGTCGGCGACGGCGGAATCGATCTCCAGGCCGCGGTTCATCGGGCCCGGGTGCATCACGAGCACGTCGTCGCGGGCGCGGGCCAGGCGCGACGCGGTCAGGCCGTACAGCGCCGCGTACTCGCGGACGCTGGGAAAGGCCTGGCTGGTGATGCGCTCGAACTGGACGCGGAGCATGTTGACGGCGTCGACCCGGGGCAGGGCGGCGTCGAGGTCGGTCGACAGCTCGCAGCCGAACTCGCGGAAGCTGGTGGGCAGCAGCGTGGGCGGGCCGACGAGGATGACGTTGGCGCCGAGGCTGGTCAGGCCATGGATGTTCGAGCGTGCCACGCGCGAGTGGGCGATGTCGCCGACGATGGCGATGGTCAGGCCGGTCAGGTCCCACGTCTCGTCGCGGCCGAAGCGGCGGGCGATGGTGTAGATGTCCAGGAGCGCCTGCGTGGGGTGCTCGTGCTGGCCGTCGCCGGCGTTGACGACCGAGCATTGGACGGCCCGGGCAAGCTGCACCGCCGCCCCGCTCAAGGGATGCCGCAGCACGATCACATCCACACCCATCGCCTCGATGTTGCGCCCCGTGTCGCGCAGCGTCTCGCCCTTGGAGATGCTCGAGCCCTTGGCGGAGAAGTCCAGCACGTCGGCGGAGAGGCGGCTGGCGGCCAGGTGAAAGCTCGCCCGCGTGCGCGTCGAGTCCTCGAAAAAGAGGTTGACCACCACCTTGCCGCGCAGCGCGGGCACCTTCTTGACGCTGCGGGTCGAGACCTCCTCGAGCCCCCGCGCGGTGCTCAGCAGCAGGCGCAGATCCTCGGCCGAGAGCGGCTCGAGCCCGAGCAGGTGCTGATGCTGCCAGCGGTGGTTGGCCGCCTCGCTCACGCGTTGGCCCCCTCGGCGACGACGATCGCGTCGGTCTCATCGGTCGGGGTGAGGCACACCTGCACGCGCTTTCCCGTCGTCGCCGGCTCGTGCGTCAGGTCCAGGGCGGCGACGTCGGCGGCGATGGGCAGCTCGCGCCCGCCGCGATCCACCAGCACCGCCAGCCAGATGCGTCGCGGCCGCCCCAGGTCGATCAGCGACTGCATCGCCGCCCGCACGCTGCGCCCGGTCATCAGCACGTCGTCGACGAGCACGACGTGGGTGTCGTCGACGGGAAAGCTCACGTCCGTGGTGCGCACGACCGGCTGCGGGCCGATCTGGCCCAGGTCGTCACGGTAGAGCGTGATGTCCAGCGAGCCGACGCGCCCGGCCAGGGCGGTGGCGTCGAGGCGGGCGGCGAGGCGCTGGGCGATGACGTCGCCGCGGCTGCGCAGACCCACCAACGCCCACGCCTCGCCCCGGTGCTCGGCGATGCGCTCGGCCAGCCAGTCGCCGAGGCGCTCGATCAGCTCCGCCACGCGCTTGTCGTCCGCCAGCACGGCCATGGCGGGCATGGTACCGCGACGCCGACGCCCGTGCAGCGTCAGATCCCGGCCACGGCCAAGCTCGCGCCCCGGCCGGGGAAGGTGTGTGCGAAGGTTTTCCCGAAGGTGCCACGCAACGCCGTGAACTCTGGTTGTAGGGTGGGTAGAGCGAAGCGAAACCCACCGGTTGCGGCGGGAATCCACGGCCGGCGTGGTGGGTTTCGCTTCGCTCTACCCACCCTGCATCAGCGCCGCCACGCGTGAAGTTCGCGGCGTTGGGTGCCACGGCTTGTCCCGAAGGGCAAGCCGTGCCCCGCCCGCCGCCGCA
>SLDI01000248.1:0-8313 GCA_007125385.1 Phycisphaeraceae bacterium
AGCATGATGATCGTGCCCACGAGCACGAAGGAGACGAAGTAGAGCACGGCGATGACCGGCTGGGCCTGTGGATTCTCGCCCATGTGCGGCTCGCCCGGCGCCGGGTGGACGTCGCTGCCGAAGAGCTGCGGGTAGAAGACGTCGTCCCAGTTGTCCAGCGTCACCACGCCCAGCAGCGTCAGCAGGGCGCGGGGCAGGCTGGCGAAGTGGAACGGGTCGTTCTCCCGGAAAAGGAACACGCCCATCACGCCATAGACGTAGAACAGCAGCAGAAGCAGCAGGCCGACGTAGCCCATCGACGGCAGGCCGCGCAGCAGGCTGGTCACGAGGATCTGCAGCCGCGGAATCGCGCTGACCAGGCGCAGGACGCGCAGCACGCGGGCGAGGCGCATCACGGCGGCGAACTGTCCGGTCGCCGGCACGAAGCAGAGCACGACGATGGTGAAGTCGAAGCAGTTCCACGGGTCGTTGAAGTAGCGCCAGGGGCGTCGGCCGTACTGGCCCATCTTCATCAGGGCCTCGATGGCGAAGGCCCAGATGATCAGCCAGTCGAGCGTGTGCAGAACGCCGCCATAGCGCTGCATGATCTGCGGCGACGTCTCCAGGCCGACGACGACCGCGGCCAGGAGGATCAGCCCGATGATCAGGCGCTGAAAGGCGAGGCTGTTGACGATCTGGCCCAGGTGGCGGGCGAGCATAGGCGGCGTATTCTAAACGCCCACGCCGCCCGGCGCCGCCCCTACGGCTCGTCGTCCGGGGGCAGGTGCAGCAGCTCGACGTCGTCGTCCTCGGCCTCGCGCGCGCGGCGGACGCGCATCGCCCGGCCGGACGGCCAGGTCCCCAGCAGCAGCAGCAACAGGATCGTCGACACGAGGATGTTGGGCGCCAGCCGTCGCTCGATCATGGCCCCGACCAGCGGCGTGAGCACCGCCGGCGTCAGGCAGCCCCACAGCACCGCCGAGGCGATCAGGAAGCCGTGCGGCTGGACGAGCCCGTCCTTCCAGTAGCGGCGGAAGAGGTAGCGATGGGTGAACCCGCCCGCAGCCGCGAGCGCGACGGCGACGACCGCGGCGGGGATCAGCGTCTGGCCCAGCGGGACAGGTTCCGGCCCCGGCGGGTGGCCGCGCAGGTAGATCAGCGTCACGCCGAAGCCCAGCGAGCAGACGATCACGGCGCCCAGCCACATCAGAAAGGCGATGCTCGTGGCACGATCCGCGTTCATCCCCGCCATGGCAGGCTCCAGGCAAGCGGCTACCCGATTCTAGGCACGCCAAGCAGGGATCAGACACTTTTCTTGTCTGAAGATGAAGATGTGGCGGGGTGAACCGAACGCCGTTGGGGGCTCGGGTTGAACCTGCGTTGTAGGGTGGGTGGAGCGAAGCGAAACACACCACTTCTGCCGCCGCGAGAAATCGCATGTGCCACGCTTCGCGCAGGCTTCTCACACGTCTCAGGCCTGCTGCTCGTAGCTCAGATCGAGCGAGAGCTGCTCGGCCAGGGCGTCGAGGGCCTCGTGCAGCTCGTTCAGGTCGGCGTCGGCGGGCACGCCGAGCTGGAGGCGGGCCTTGAACAGCGGCTCGCCGGTCATCGGGGCGCTGTAGGTCTCGCTGGTCAGCTCCTCGACGTTGATGTCGCGCTGGCGCAGGGCGCGGGCGAGCTCGCGGACGATGCCCGGCCGGTCGTGGCCGACCACCTCGACGCCGACGAGGCGTTCGGGGGCGGGGGTCTGCTCGCCCGGCTCGACGACGATGCGGACGCCCTGGCCCTGGAGGGCGTCGATCGCGGCGGACCACGCCTCGACGCGGTCGGCGGGGATGGTCACCAGCAGCAGCCCGGCGAACTCGCCGGCGAGGCTCGCCATGCGCGACTCGAGCCAGTTGCCCTCGTGGCTGGCGATGACGTCCGAGAGCGACTCGACGAGCCCGCGCCGGTCGGGGCCGATGATGGTCAGGACAAAGCAGCGTCGCATGGGCGGCCAGTCTAGCCCGAATCACTCAGCATGACGAGCCGCCGGCGCCGACGGCGCGCGCCAAGCCGACCGTAAAGCGGCTATAGCTTCTTTTGTTTCTGGTTCATCCGGCAATTCCGGGGCCGCCGTGACGATGCCACCGCGGAGGGGTGCTGGCCTGTAGGAGCGCAGCGGAACCCGTGAATGATCTGCCCATGAAACGTCCTGCCCCGCAGGGGCAGAGGCAGCATGCCAGGCTGCGTCGCCTCCACCCCTGCCGGGGCGGAGTTCGTTCACGCCGCTGACAACCACGGGTTCCACTTGCGCTTCACCCGTGGCTACAACCTTCCGCCCCTTCGGGGCGGTCCCGAAAATTGCGGATGAACCTTTTTTCAGTGTCTCTGCGGGTGAGCGGAGTCCGGCTGGAGCCGGCCACCGCGTCCAATCGGCAACCGGCAATCCGCTGCCGCTCACTGCCGCTCGATCGTCTCGAACACCTCGTCCTGGCGGCGCTCGAGCTCGGCCAGGTCGATGCCGTCGGGCGTGGGGAACATGCGATCGGCGTCGAAGCCGGCCTGGCGGGCCTGGTTGAGCAGGGGGCCGTGCAGGCGCGGGTAGACCTGCGTCAGCAGGGCCGGGGGCGTGTTGCGGTAGATGCGCATGCGCTGCAACAGGTCCACGCGGGGCGATTGCATGAAGTTGACGTAGGTGTCTTCGAGCGTCGCCTGGAAGGTCGGCGGCAGTTGCAGCCGCTCGCGCTGGCCCGGGGAGAGGGCCCGGGGGCTGTAGCGTTCGGCCTGGAAGCGGTCGTACATCTGCTCGGCCAGTCCGACGTAGCGGTTGAAGGTCTGGGTGTGGCCCTGCGCCAGGCCGCGCGTCAGGCCGAGCTGGATCATCGCGTCGATGAACTGGCGGGCGATCTGCATGCGGTCGACGTTGCCGATCAACTGTTCGAGGACCAGGTCCTCGAGTGTCTGGGTGTAGCGGTCGTCGCCTGGCCGGCCGCCGAAGCGTTCGCGGGCGCGTTGGTAATACTCGCGTGCCTGCTCGACGTCGCCGTAGAGGTAGCTGTACATGATCGAGCGGAGCAGGAAGTTCTCGAGGCCCATCTCGAAGCTCAGGCGCACGCCGTCGGAGTCGTAGCCCAGCTCCTCGGCGCGCGCGGCGACCTGGTCCAGGGCGATCTCGTATGAGGGGATGAACGCCGGCTCGGGCAGCAGGTCCAGGTGCCCGGTCAAGGGGTCGAAGCTGACGCGGCCGGAGTGCATCAGCTCCTGCACGCCGTGGACCACCTGGCGCTGGGTGTTCAGCAGCTCGTGGCGGCGCGAGTCGCCCGGGGGCCGGGCGCGTTCGCTGCCCTTGGCGGACCAGTAGATCCCGTGGGCGGAGGGATGGCGCCAGTCGATGGGCCCGAAGCGTTCCATCAGCTCGTGCATGAAGCGCGGGTCCATGTGGTACTGCCGGACCAGCGCCCGGGCGCGCAGGAAGGTGATCAGGGCGTCAAAGGCCTCGCTCGTTTCCGGGTCGTCCCGGAGCTCGAGCAGCATCAGGTCGCGTGTGGTCAGGCCCAGGGCCTCGCCGGCGCGCTCGATGAGCATCTCCGGGTCCAGGTGCAGCGAGTGCATCTGGAGCCGGCCGAGCCGGCGCACCAGCTCCTCGTCGACCTCGTAGCCGGCCTGCTGCAACCGCTGGACGACCGGGCGGGCCGCCGGGTGATCCTCGTAAAGCAGCGCCCAGGGCGAGCGGCCGGCGCGGCCCAGGCGACGCTCGGCCCGCTGGCGGATCGGCTCGAGCTGTTCGGCCAGGCGATGCGACCCGTCGTCGCGCAACCGCTGCTGCAGGCGAGGCAGCTCGCGATGCAGGTGCACCAGCGTGCGCGACCCGACGCGCTCAAGCTCCTCGGCCCAGCCCGGGTTGGCTGCGGCCAGCTCCTGGAGCTCGTGCACGGTCCGGCGCAGCGGCGTGTCGAAGCCGAAGTACGCCTCGGCCGCGTCGGCAATGGGGGCGAAGACGTTGGCGGCCTCGTCCGGGCGCACGCCCACCGTGGGCGTGCCCAGCAGCTCCTGCCACTGCTCGGCCATCTTCTGCTTGTAGTACCAGTGCATGTCGTCGGTGTAGCGGCCCATCTTGTGGTGGAAGATCCACCCCAGCTCGCGGTACAGCCTCAGCGAGGTCGGGTTGTTGGGGATTCCCTGCTCGCGCAGCAGCCTCACGCCGCGGTTGACCCACTGCCAGCGCTCCTCCGGCGTGTGGGTGGCCACCGAGATGTTGTAGGCCATGTTCCACGCGTGGAACGACCAGACCTGGGGGAAGCGCGGCTGAAGGGAGGTGATCCATTCGGCCAGGGTGTGGGCCTCGTAGTATTTGCCCTCCTGCTTCAATCGCTCGGCGCGGTACCACAGCACGTCCACCGCCAGGCCGCGGAAGCTGCCCAGCGCGGCCGTGGCGATGGCGTAGCGCGGCTGGACGCGGTCGCCGATGACCT
Source organism: Phycisphaeraceae bacterium (assembly GCA_007125385.1). Classification (GTDB taxonomy): domain Bacteria; phylum Planctomycetota; class Phycisphaerae; order Phycisphaerales; family Phycisphaeraceae; genus SKPT01. Next base: position 4,434 of record SLDI01000248.1, read on the forward strand.
CGTCGAAGCTCAGCTCCAGGTCGCGGCGCTGGGCGTTGATGGTCGGCACCATCGCCACCGCCGCCGCCAGGCACACCAGCGCCACGCCCATCGCCAGCAGTTGGATCAGTCGGTCACGGGCCATGGCTCATCGTTCCTCACATAGAAACCACCGATGCACACCGATGCACACCGATAAGAAAGTGCCCAAGGATGGTTCGCACACGCTGCTCGCCCTGGGCCCTCTGTTCCTGCCTTCCTGCCCTTCCTGCCTTCCTTATCCTCTTCCTATCCGTGTTCATCCGTGGCCCTTCCTACACCGTCACCTGCGCCAGCTCGCGTCGGCGGAAGATGAGCCACGCGATCAGGCCGATGATCCCCGTCCAGACCAGCCCGACCCACAGCGCGGCCTGACCGAGGTGGCGCCAGGAGATCAGCAGCCCATCGGCCAGCAGGGGCCCGGGGTTGTAGTCGGCGAAGGCCGGGACCAGCAGCATGAAGCCCTGGCCGACGACGCGGATCACCAGCTTCACGGCGTTGGCGAACTCGCCGTTGTCGATCTCCTGCATGAACTGGGCCGGGGCGCCGAGGATGGGCTCGAGGCCGGTCTGATCCTCCGCTCCGGCGACCCAGGCGTAATGCTCGAGCGACTCGTAGAGGTATCCCGAGCTGGCGGCGGCGAAGTAGATCAGCAGCGCCAGCAGGCTGGCGGTGGGAAAGCCCATGAACGAGCCGGCGGCCAGCCCCAGCATCGCCAGGAACCCGAGGCGCACCCAGAGCATCGCCAGCCCGCGCAGCAGGTTGGCCTCGAAGGTGTCGGCCTGGGAGAGCACCAGCAGCCCGTCGCGCGGGTTGAACGAGACGCTTGGCGGCTCCATGCCGTCGGGCCGGCCGGTGTTGGCGATGGCGATCTCCAGCGTCTCCTGCTGGCGGAAGTATCCGACGGGGATGGGCAGCACGTGGACGGTCGACGCCGCGAGGCGCGGCACGGCGTAGGGCCGGCCGTTGATCCGCATCTGGAGGTAGACCCACTCGTCCGGGGCCGCGCCCATCGTCGTCGGCTCGAGGCGCAGTTGCACCGCCGCCTGCTCGGCTCGGGGCCGGGGCACGTCATGGAAGTGGAAGGTGCGGACCTGTCGCGGGCCGATGCTCATCCACTCGGCCATCACCTGTGTCTGCAACTCCTGGCGCAGGTCGCGTGGCAGTCGTTCCACCGGCGTGCCCTGGGTGCCGTAGAGCTCCGGCCGCTCCGCCTGAAATTGACGCAGCCGTTGCTCAAGGCGCTCGCGCAGGTCGTGCCCGGCCGGCGGCCTGGGTTCGACGGCGATCCGGGCCGTGAGCACCTGCTCCAGCGCCATTTCGCGGTGCTCGCCCTCGGCCGGCTCCTGCTGGGCGAGCACCTGGGTGAAGACGTAGATCCCGCCGCCGCACACGCCCACCAGCAGCAGGTTCAGGAGCGCGATGCCCAGCCACTTGCCCGCCAGGTACTGGACGCGCGACACGGGCTTGGTCAGCGTCAGGAAGACCTGCCGGTCGTAGATCTCGCGCGTGATCGTTCCGACGGCCAGGAAGATCGTCATGAGGCTCAGCAGCGCCCCGACCGCCATCAGCGACCAACTGAGGAAGGACTGGATGCGGTAGCGCAGCAGCTCTGCCGGGTCCATCGCCAGCGGCAGGGCGGGCAGGATCAGCAGCAGCGCGATGATGAACACCAGCGCGATGCGCATGCGCAGGGCCTCGTCGATGAGCGTGCGCGCCACGCCGAAGATCGGATGCCCGCCGGCCAGCAGCAGGCGGATCAGCAGCAGGCCGGCGACGAACCCCGCGGCCATGAGGTACACGCCGGCGATGGCGATCGCGGTGCCGCGCCAGTCAAGCGCCAGGCTCAGCAGCAGGGCCAGCGCTGCGACGACGGTGGCGATGGCGCCCCGCCCCGTCCGCCGGACCCACGGCTGCTCGCGCCAGCGGTAGAGCCCGTAGCCGATCCACGCCGCGCCGCCGAGGCGCCCGGCCCACGTCACGGCGGCGCCGGCGGGGCCCATGCCCTGGGCGCCCAGCAGCCAGCCCAGCGCCTCGCTCAACGCGACGCCCGCCACCAGCACCGCCAGCCATGTCTGCCACTTGATGCTCATGCGTTCCCGTTGCGTGCCTCGGATTCGCGTGCCGTTGGTGATCGTCCCACGGTGGGTGGACTGAAGCGGAGCTGGCCGGGTGCCACTGACAAGCGGAGTCCGCGGAGCTTGTCAGTGCGGCAGGTCAGTCGGCACTGACAAGGCCGCGGACGGCCTTGTCAGTGGCACCCATCAATGCTTCCCGTCACCCATCAATGCTTCCCGTCACCCATCAATGCTTCCCTCATCGACGCTTCCCGTGACCCATCAACGCTTCTCGTCATCGCTGCGCTGGCCGGTATCACCCATGAGCGAATCCAGGACGTTGCGATCGACCTCCGGCTCCGGCGCGGGCTCGGCTTCGCGGGGCCGGGTGTCGCCGTCGGCCTGTGCCGCTGGTTCGTCCGCCTTGGCCGGGCGGTTCGGCGCGTTGTCCGGCGCCGGGCGTGACGGCCCGCCATGGACGAGGCGATCGATCACCGCCTCGCCCTCGGCCTCGCCGTCGTCGGCGTCGGCGCCGGTGAGGAACTCGGCGATCTGCCCGCCCGAGGTCGCGCCGCTGGTGTCCAGGCCCGCGGCCTGGGCCTCGTGGACGATGTCCATGAAAAGCTGCTCCAGCCGCTGCCGCGGCCGCTCGACGCGTTCGATGTGCTTGCCCGTCCGCGCCAGCACGCGCTCCAGAGCCTCGACCTCCTCGCCGCTAAGGGCCTGGACCTGCAACATTGTGTGATCCTGCTGCACGAGCAACTGCTCGACCGTCCCGGCGCGGCGGACCTTGCCGCCGAACATGATCGAGACGCGGTCGCACACGTCCTCGACGTCGGCGAGCAGGTGCGAGCAGAGGATGATCGTCTTGCCCCGGCCGGCGAGTTCGAGGATCAGGTCCTTGATCTGCCGCGTGCCGATCGGGTCCAGGCCGGTGGTCGGCTCGTCGAGGATGAGCAGTTGCGGGTCGTTGATCAGCGCCTGGGCCAGGCCGATGCGCCGCTGCATGCCCTTGGAGTATTCGCCGATCGGCCGCGTCGCCACCTTGTCCAGGCCGACCATCTCCAGCAGCTTCTCGATTCGCCGCTTGCGCTGGGCGCGGTTCTGGTGGAAGAGTCGGCCGTAGTAGTCCAGCGTCTCGCGGGCGTTGAGGAAGCGGTAGAGGTAGCTTTCTTCGGGCAGGTAGCCGATCTGCTTCTTGATCGCCACGTCGGAGGGGTGATGCCCGAACACGGCGATGCGGCCGCTGGTCGGGTGCAGGAGGCCGAGGATCATCTTGATGGTCGTGCTCTTGCCCGAGCCGTTGGGCCCGAGCAGTCCGAGCACCTCGCCGCGCTGCACTTCCAGGTCGATGCCGTCGACGGCGCGGACGCGGCTGCGAAGCCAGAAGTCGCGGAAGATCTTGGTCAGCCCGACGCACTTGACGATCCACTCGTCCGCCACGCCGGGGCTCGGGTTGTCAGCCTGCGATTGCGTCATGCTCGAAGCTTTCGGTCGGAATCTCCAGCCACGAATGAACACCAATGAACACAGATCGAAACGAGCGTGTTAGCCGACGCCCTGGAAGGCGACGGCTAACCGATTCTCCTCCGCGCTGGCTCACGGTCACCACTCTTCCTGCCTTCCTGCCTTCCTTATCTTCTTCTTATCCGTGTTCATCTGTGTTCATCCGTGGCTTATTCTCACCGCTGCTGCTGGCGTGGTTCCTGTTCGGCGCGGAGGCGTTCGCGTTCGCGTTCGCGTTGGATCGCCGGGTCGCGGTTGATGACGGTGTAGAAGTGGCCGCGCATGGTGTAGAACGTCTC
>SLDI01000340.1:0-8294 GCA_007125385.1 Phycisphaeraceae bacterium
AGGCCGCGGCCAGGCGATCAGCGAGCGGGGTGGGCCGGGTGCCATGGACAAGACCGTCTTCGGCCTCGTCCGTGTCCAGCGGCGGGCGGGGGCTTGACGCGCGGTTCGACTACTGTTACATATATGTAGTCACCGTGGAGCCCGGCCATGTTCATCCGGATCGAGCGCGCCTCCTCCAGCCCCGTCTCGCGGCAGATCGCCGAGCAGATCCGCGCCCACTGCCTCGCCGGCAGCGCCCGGCCGGGCGATCGCCTGCCCTCCGTGCGCGAGCTGGCGCGCGAGCTGGCGGTGAACCAGAACACCGTGCTGCGCGTCTACGAGCGCCTGGCCGCCGAGGGCCTGCTCGAGCGGCGCCAGGGCGAGGGCACCTTCGTCGCCCGCCGCACCGCCAACCGACGCCTGCATGCCAGCGAGCTGCGCCGCCACCGCGATGAGCTGGAGCGCCTCGCCCGGCAGGGGCTGATGCTCGGCCTCCACCGCGCCGAGCTCGAGCAACTGTTCGCCGACGCGCTCAGCCGCGCCGCCGCCAGCCTGGCGGCCCCCGCTCCCGCCGCGCCCGGGCCCAACAAGGAGCCAAGCCCATGACCGCCAACGAGATGATCCGGATCGACGGCCTGTCCAAGCGCTTCGGCCGCACGAGCGTGCTCCGGCAGCTCGACCTGCGCGTCGAGGCGGGCCAGACGTTCGCCTTTCTCGGCCGCAACGGCGCGGGCAAGACCACGACGATCCGCATGTTGCTGGGCCTGCTGCCGCCCGACGCCGGATCGGTCCGCGTGCTCGGGCTCGACCCGGCGCGCCACGCGCTTGAAATCCGCCGGCGCGTCGGATACCTGGCCGAGGACCAGCGCATGTGGGGCTGGATGCGCGTCGAGCAGCTCCTGCGCTTCATGGCCCCGTTCTACCCGACTTAGAGCCAGGCGCTGGCCCAGCGCTACCTCCACCACTTCGAGCTGCCGCCGCGCACGCGCATCGGTCACCTGTCCAAGGGCCAGTCCGTGCGCCTGGGGTTGCTGCTGGCGCTGGCGCATCAGCCGGAGCTGGTGATCCTGGACGACCCGGCGCTGGGCTTGGACCCGATCATGCGCAAGCAGTTCAACCGCGACGTGATCGAGCACCTCCAGGGCGAGGGGCGGACGGTGTTCTACAGCTCCCACCTGCTCTACGAGGTCGAGCCCGTCGCCGACCGCGTGGCGATCCTCGACGCCGGCCGCATCGTCCGCAGCGGCGCCACCGAAGAGCTGCGCGAGCAGGTGCGGCAGATCGTGATGCCTGCCGAGTCCTTCCGGGATCTGCCGCGCCCGCCCAGGCTGCTGGACGTGCGCCACAGCGCCGGCGAGGTGGCGATGGTCGTGGACGATGCGCCCGCGACCATCGCCCGCCTGCGCGGCGCGGGTCTGGTGCACCGCGTGCTGGAGCTGAACCTGGACGAGATTTTCGAGGCGTTCGTCAGCGGCCGCGTCGACGACACGGGCCAGCCGCCGCCGGCCACCGCGGCGACGGAGCAGGTTGCGTAACGGAGGTTCGTCTCGATCCATCCCCGGAGCTGCCGACCATGATCCGAGCGCTGATCTGGAAAGAGTGGCACGAGCACAAGTGGAAGCTGGCCGCGCTGACGACGATCCTGCTGGTGGTCCAGCTCTGGGCGTTGAGCCGCGACGCGGACATGGCCATGTTCAGCCTCGCCGCCGCGATGATGTTCTGGTGGCTGGCGGGCGTGTTCCTGGCGATGGGCACCGCCGCGACGGAGCGGGCGCGGGGCACGGCGGTGACGCTCCAGGGCCTGCCGTGCCCGGCGTGGCAGGTGCTCGCGATCAAGATCGCCTTCGCGCTGGTCGCAGGCATCGCGCCGCTGGCGCTGGCGGTGGCGATCACCTGGCTCGGGACGGCGCCCACGCTTTACGACGGCCTGGGCGGACGCACCCCGGGGCAGGTGCTGCTCGCCGGCGCCGGCATCCTCACCGCGTCCTATCTCTGGACGCTGGCGTTCGGGCTCCGCCAGAGCACCGAGGTGCGCGTGGGCCTCGTGGGGCTGGGCGTCTGGCTGGGTTGGGCGATCGTCACGGCCGGATTGATAATGCTTTACGAATACCTGGTTTACCACCTCAACCCGGCGCTCTACCGCCCGTTGGCGGTTGAGGTGCTCGTGAACGCCGGGTCGATCGTTGCAGCCATGGTGCGCTGGATCGTCGGCCTGTCGCCGTTGGCGTGGCACCTGAACCTCACCGCGCCGGCGCCGGTGACGCTGAATGTTGCCGCGCTGGTGGCGGTGCAGTTGCTGGTGTCGGTGCTGCTGCTTGGCGTGATTCTGGCACGGGCCGAGGCGTGGCGGAGCCCGCGTCGCGAGCGGGGCGGGGCGGCGGCGTCGACCGCGCCGAGCCCCGCAGCCGCGCTGCCTCGCCCCTGCCGCTCGCCATGGGGGGCCCTGGCCTATCAGCAGTGGCTCGAGGCCCGGTCATGGGTCGTCGCGGCGCTGGGCCTGATGGCGGTGCTGCTGGGCATCAGCCTCATGCCCTCACTGATGCGCGGGTACTCGGCCGATGTGGTGCACAACCTGACGCACGTGAGCCTGATGATCGGCTGGTTCCTGCCCGTGGTCGTGGCCGTGGGCACGTTCGTCGGTTCGCTGCAACGCGGCGTGCACGAGTTCTGGCGCACGCGGCCGATCCCCGAGGGGCTCTGGTTCTGGAGCAAGTTCACCGTCGGCGCCCTGTGCGTGCTGGCGACGCTGCACCTGCCCGTCATCCTGGCCTACGCGCTGACGGCCGGTGACGCGAGCGGCGCGGCGCTGGCCTACCTGCTCGTGACGCCGGCCTTGCACCTGGCGATCTACGCGATCGCGGTCATGTTCATCTGCACGGTCGGCCACGCGATCTACGCCAGCCTGTTGGCGCTCGGGGTGACGATGGCGCTGCTGCTGATGCCGCACATCGAGCCGACGCTGACGCGGTTCGGCGTGTTCGAGCTGATCTCGGCCTTCCGCACCGAGGCCTTGGGCCCGGGCGACATCGCCTACCTCGCCTACCTTGCGACGCTGATCGTGCTCGCCGGCGGCGCCGCCGCGATCGGACGCTGGGCGGTCGGCGGGCCGATCACCCGCATGGGGGCGCTGGCGAGCTAGCGCGCCTTCAATCCATTCGTGGCGGATGGGGTGCCACTCAACGCCGTGAACTATTGATGTAGGGTGGGTAGAGCGAAGCGGCAAGCCGTGCGATCGTCGGCAAACGCACGGCTTGCCCTTCGGGACAAGCCGTGGCACCCCACGACTTGGGGTTCATGCAACCATTCAAGGATCAACAGGTCCGCTCCTTCACCCGCCCCGGCCCTGGCTCGACTCCAGCCGCTCGCCGCAGCGCAGCACCCGGCAGGGCTGGCCGAGCGATCGGCAGGCGGCGACGAAGGCGTCGGGCGAGGCGGTGTTGAAGCTGAACATCTCGTAATGGCACGGCACCACGCAGCCGGCGCCGAGCGCGTGCGCCAGCCGCGCCGCCTGCTCGCCGTCAAGGTTGCCCGCGACGCGCCGCTCCGGTCGCCGGCCGTTGATCGGCAATAGCGCCAGGTCGATCGCGAACGGCGCGAGCCAGTCGACCAGCGCGTCGTACCAGAGCGTGTCGCCGCTGTGGTAGACGCACCACCGGCCGAACGTCGCGACGTAGCCGAGGTAGTGGTGCCGGCCCTGCTCGTCGCGGGCCAGCTCCTCGTGGGCGGCGGGCACGGCGTGGAGCGTGAACGGCCCGACCGTCACCTGCCCGCCGGCGTCGAGCCCCAGCGGCGCGTCGCGGTCCACGCCCAGGCGCTCGGCGACGACATCGCGGTTGGCCTCGGGGATCACCAGCGCGGTGTCGGCCCCGGCCGCGAGGATCGGCCGCAGCGTCTCGGCGTCGAGATGGTCCGTGTGGTTGTGGCTGGACGTCACCACGTCCACGAAATCCAGCCGGGCCGGGGCGATGGGCCGCTCCGTCATGCGCACGTGCGGCTTGTCGGTGTCGGCGTACTTGCGCGTCAGCGAATCGGACAGGTAGGGGTCCAGCAGCAGGAAGCGGCCCGCGTGCTTGATGAGAAACCCGCTCTGGCCAAGCCACCACAACGCGAAGCCGTCGCCCGGCTCGGCGGCGGCGATGTCCGCGGCCAGCGCGTCGTCCTTGAGCAGGGGCTTGATCACAGGCCCAGCTCCTTCCTGACCAGCCCCACGCCCGCGACCAGGTTCGCCAGCTTCCGCCGCGCCGCCCAGCGCGCGGTCTGGCTCAGCCCGCAGTCCGGCGCCAGCGCCAGGCGCTGGGTCGGGGCGTGCTCCAGGCATCGCCGCACGCGCTGGGCGACGTCCTCGGGCGTCTCGATGTAATAGCTCTTGACGTCGACCACCCCCACCGCCACGTCGAAGCGCTCGGCCACCGCGCCGATCAGCTCCAGCTCGGCGAACTCGCGGCTGGCCATCTCCAGATGCAGCTCGTCCACCGTCAGATCGAGAAACGCCGGGAACATCGGCGCGTAGCGCCGCGGCCCGACGGCCCGGGCCTTGTAGTTGCCAAAGCACAGGTGCGTGCTCAGCCGACACCGCCCGACCACCGGCTCGACCGTGCGGTTGAACAGCTCCACGAAGCGGGCCGGGTCCTCCTGGTGCGCGTAGCAGCTCATCGACGGCTCGTCGACCGTCAGCTCGGTGCACCCGGCCTCGACCAGCCGCGTCAGCTCATGACGCACGATCGGCAGCAGCGCTTCGGTCACGGCGTAACGGTCCGGGTAGCGCTCGTTGGGGATCAGCCGCCCCGCGAGCGTGTAAGGCCCGGGCACCGACGCCTTGAGCGTCGGGCGCGTGGCCGCGTCGGGCCGCAGCGCCGCGACGACCCGGCCCAGCCGCTCAAACTCCTCCACCGCGCCGAGGCCGCGGGACGCGGCCAGCTCGCCGCGGATGCGATGCTTGCCCCGCTGGTCATGCGCCGGCGGGCCGAAGACGCGCGGGGGCCTGGCCTCGAGATCGATGCCCTGAAGGTGGCCGTAGAACGAGAGGTTGAAGTCCAGCCGCGTCTGCTCGCCGTCGGTGATCACGTCCAGCCCCGCCGCCAACTGGTCGTGCACCGCGGCGGTGACGGCGTCGGCCTGGAGCTCGGCGACCTCGTCGCTGCCGAACGCCTCGAGGTGCTGCGAGCTGTGCTCCAGCCAGCCCGGGAACGGGTAGCTGCCGATGACGGTCGTGCGCAGCGGTTGCGGGCTCATCGCGGGGGACTCAGGCATCGTCGGGCTCCTGGCGGCCGAGGTCGGCGTATAGCCTGGCGAGGCGGTGGGCGTGCTCGTCGTAGGCGGCCTCGAAGATCGCCGCGGCCCGCTCGGCGCCGACCACAACGCCGGCGGCGAGGACGTGCGGCGGCCGGCCCGCCTCGACCAGCCGCCGCGCCACCTCCGCCTTGATGCAGTTGACCACCACGCAGCCGCCCACCGTCGATCCCGGCGCCACGGGCGCCTCGAGCCCGTCGAGCTTGACCATCGCGTCGCCCACCGGCGCCCCGGTGTCCAGGACCAGCTCGGCGAAGTCGGTCAGCCGCTTGCCGTCGCCGCGCTGGCTGGTGCTGGCCCGGCTGTGAGCCAGGCTCACCAGCGCCACGACGGGCACGCGCCGCGCCGCGAAGCCCTCGGCGATCTCGATGGGCACGACGTTGCAGCCGCTGGAGCTGATCACCAAAGCGCTGTCATGCTCCCCGAGCGCGTAGTTGCGCAGGATGCGCTCCGCCAGGCCCGGCACGTTTTCCAGGAACATCGCCTGCCGCTGGCCGTTGGACCCGACCACCGGGTGGTGGAACGTCAGCGACAGCTCGACCATCGGGTTCCAGCCCGGGAAGCTGCCGTAGCGCGGCCACATCTCCTCGACCATGATGCGGCTGTGCCCGCTGCCGAAGACGTGGACCATCCCCCCGGCGAGAATCGTGCCCGCGAACAGCTCGGCCGCTCGCTCGATGGCCTCGGCCTGGGCGGCGACCGCCTCGACCAGCGCCCGGCACTTGTCCAGATACTGCTGCATCGCCGTCATCCGTCGCTCCTGTCACGCCAGGTCGCCGCGAAACGCGCGGCCCCGATCGCCCCGGCCTTGTCCCCGAGCGACGCGGCCACCACCGGCACCGCCCGGCCCAGCGGACGCCACTCCATCTCCTCCAGCCACCGGCCGAGCCGATCAAACAGCGCCGGCCCGGCCGCCGCACCGCCGCCGCCGAGCACCACCAGCTCCGGGTCGAACGCGTTGATCAGCGACGCGATCCCGCACGCCAGGGCGTGGACCCGCTCCTCCCACAGGCGCTGGGCGGCCGCGTCGCCGGCGTGGACCGCCTCGACCAGCGCGGCGATCGAGGCGTAGCGCCCGCCCGACTGCTCGCCGAGCGTGTGGGCCCCGACCAAATCCTCCAGCGACCCGGGCGTGCCCACGATATCGCCTTGGCCGCGGCGGTCGAGCGTGATGTGGCCGAGGTGTCCGGCCCGGCCGATGGCGCCCTGGAGCAGTTGGCCGTCGACGATCGCGGCCCCGCCGACACCGGTGCCCAGGGTGAGCATGATCGCATGGCGCTTGCCCGCCGCGGCCCCGAGCCAGGCCTCGGCGAGCAGGGCCGCGTGTGCGTCGTTGAGCACGCGCACGCAGCGCCCGAGCTGCTGCGACCAGTCGAGCCCCTGCACCGCCTCGAGCCGGCCGCGCATCCAGCGGATGGCGCGGTTGTCTGCATCGACCAGGCCCGGCGCGGCAATGCCGACCGGCTCGCCGGCGGGCGTGGCCACCTCTCGCAGCAGCAGCGCGACCCGCTCGGCCAGTTCGGCGGCGCCGGCGGGCGTCGGTGCGTGCGATGAGCCGAGCACCCGCCCGGCGGCGTCGAGGCGCACCGACTTGATGTTCGTGCCGCCGATGTCGATGCCCGTCATGCTCATCTGGAGCCTTTTGAGAAACCGCGAAGAGGCGAAGAAAGCGAAGGACGCGAAGAAGATTCAGTTGCTTACTGACCTTTGAATGGTTGGCTTGACCACGGGTTGGCGTCGCTCAGGGTGCCACGGCTTGACCGCGAAGCGGCAAGCCGTGCGATCATCGGCCAGCGCACGGCTTGCCCTTCGGGACAAGCCGTGGCACCCAACGATCAGCAGTTAAAGCGACCATTCAAACGTCATCCATCCCCTGCAGCTTCGTTCCTTCGCGCCTCTTCGCTCCTTCGCGGTTTGTTTTTCATGTGTCCTCGGCCCCGGGCGTCGTAATCTGCCCCTCGCTGACCGACCAGCCGCCGTCGACCGCCAGCACCTGCCCGGTGACGAAGCGGGCCGCGTCCGAGAGCAGGTAGGCCACCGCCTCGTCCAGGTCTTCGGGTCGGCCGATCCGCCCGCCGTCCAGCGGCTGCTTGGTGGCGATGAAGCGCAGGATGCGCTCGTCGCCGGCAGCGCGCCGGGCCATGGGCGTCTCGACCAGCGCCGGGGCGATGACGTTGAAGCGGATGCCGCGAGCGGCGTAGCACGCGGCGCAGGCGCGGGTGAACCCGACGATCGCGCTCTTGGCCGCGGCGTAGGCGTGCGTGGCGAAGTACGTCGGCGAGGGCGAGAAGCCCAGGACGCTGCCCATGTTCAGCACCGCCCCGCCGACGCCGCGGTCCAGGAACGAACGCACCGCGGCGCGGTTGGCCAGGATCAACGACTTGAGATTCAGATCCAGCGTGAAGTCGAGCCCCTCGTCGGTCAGCTCATGCAGCGGCCCATCGCCCTCGGCCCGGCCGCTGCCGCCGGCGACGCAGTAGAGGGCATCGAAGCGCCCGAAGCGCTCGATCGCCAACGCGATCGCCCGCGGGGCGGTGGCGGGATCGGTCGCGTCACCGACAAGCGCCACCCCCGCGGCCCCCGCCACCTCCACCGCCCCCAGGGCCTGTTCGGCCTCCCGGGCCGAGCCGGGGTTCCGCCCCACGATCACCAGCCGCGCCCCGTGCCGCGCGCACGCCAGCGCCGCCGACCGCCCCAGCCCGGTCGTCCCCCCCACGATCACCACGACGCGTTCAGCCAACAGTTCGCCCATCATGCACCCGAGCATCCAGCGTAACCCAAAACAGCTCCCGCTGACCGCCCCGCACGCGCGACGATGCCGCCTTTCAGAGGCCCCGCCTGCCTGACGCCCCCAATCCGCAGGTGGCACGGCCACGGCCCCTGCGCCTCGGCACGTCAATCCAGGGACAGGATGATGTAGACCACGACGATCACCAGCACGAGCAGCGCCAGGGCCGCCGCCACGAGCCCGAGCATGATGCGGTCCTTTCCGATGCTGGCCAGCAGCGACGCGCGGCGCGGCGCCG
>SLDI01000306.1:0-8259 GCA_007125385.1 Phycisphaeraceae bacterium
GGGCCGGTACAATGGCACCCACAGCCCCCGGCCCAGGACCCGACGGAGATTCGCCTCATGCTCGATCAGGCCCAGCTCGACAAGTTTCAGCGCGACGGCTTCACCCTCGGCTGGCAGGTGCTCACCGAAGCCGAGGTCGACGAGCTCCGCGACGAGCTCGCCCGCGTGACCAGCGACGACCCCGGCCCCGGGCCCCGGCCGGTCTCCATCCAGAACCTCGCCGGCGACGAGGCCGCCCCCGTCTGGCAGATCGTCAACATCTGGCAGGCCAGCGACGCCTTCCGCCGACTCGCCTTCAACCCCAGCCTCATCGAGGCCGCCGCCACCCTCATCGACGCCCGCCAGCTTCGCATCTGGCACGACCAGATCCAGTACAAGCCGGCGGGCACCGGCGGGGTGAACCCCTGGCACCAGGACTCGCCCCTGTGGCCGGTGCTCGAGCCCAAGGACGCCCAGATCACCGTCTGGGTCGCCTTGGACGACGTCGACGAAGAGAACGGCTGCATGTCGATGGTGCCCGGCTCGCACACCTGGGGCAACGTCATGGACGAGCTGCGCAAGGTCCCCAGCTACGACGAAACCCCCACCACCTTCCAGGGCCACGAGGTCAATCGCGTCCTCTGCCCCGTCCCCGCGGGCTGGGTCCACTTCCACCACCCGCTGACGTGGCACGGCTCGCACGCCAACCGCTCCGGCCGGCCCCGCCGCGCCATCGCGCTGCACTACATGGCCGAGCGCACCCGCTTCCACGCCGCGGGCAACCACCTGATGAAACCGTACATCGAGGTCAACGACGGTGAGCCGATCACCGGCGAGACCTTCCCGCTCGTCTACAACGCGGGCGAGCCCGCCCAGCAGCCGGCCTGAGCCGTTTCACGGCCGCGCTGCCCCCGGCGTGACAACTCGAGGAGGAGTAAGCGATGCGGCAGAGCCATGATCGTCCCGGCCACGTCACCGTTGCGCGCCTCGCGCTGACCCTCGGCGCCCTGTGGCTGGCCGGCCCCGCCCACGCCCAGATCCTGGGCACCACCGACGAGATCACGCAGCACGGCATCACGTTCTCCTTCGACCAGGCCTACACCTACGGCCAGTTCGCCAACGGCGACTACTGGGTTGCGCCTTCCACCCCCGGCGGGGCGGTGAACATCACCGGCATGAGCCCGGGCTTTACCGGCACCGCCAACGGCTGGATGGTCAACCCCACCTCCAACGCCCAGAGCTGGGACAACGAGATCACCTCTTTCAATGCCAGCCTCGCCCCCAGCCTGCCCTACGACGCCGGAGGCGGCGAGTCGATCCTCAAGGCCATCAGCGTCGGACACTGGCCCAGCGGCGTGCCCGCGACGCGCTACTCCAGCCGCGACGTCGCCAAGCTCGAAACCATGGCCGTGCTCACCGTTCTCGACGAGGCGCCCGTCGACGGCGGCGAAACCCTCTTCCGCCCCTGGTACATGGGCCACGACAAGCCCTTCTACTCCACCAACGACCTTCAGCTCGACCTGCTGCCCAGCCTCAGCTACGCCGGCAGCCGCCCCAACCTCGACAGCCAGGTCCGACGCTGGGAGCGCGTGCAGGTCGACCACAACGGCGGCTGGCAGGGCCGACAGTATCGACCCCGCCAGAACATGCACGACTACGGTGCCGAAACCGCGCGTGAAAGCGGCGCTACCGCCCTGCGGCTCATGCTCGACGACCCCGTCGAGCAGAAAATGCCCCTGCTGGTCAACTACGTGCAGTACGGCCTGGATCTCTACGGCGCCATGCAAAACGGCACCACCTGGCCCCCCAACGGCGGCCATGCGCTGGGCCGGAAGCTCCCCATGGTCTTCGCCGCGGTCATGCTCGGCGACGAGCAGATGAAAAGCGACATCCTCAGCGCCCCCGCCAACACCTTCCACGAGGACGGCTCCGTCCAGTTCACCGAAAACGCCATGACCACGCTCTTCGGCCACCCCGGGTCCGAGTCCATGTACTGGCTCAACCAGAACACCGGCTCAGGCTCACGCACCGTCCGCGATCCCTACGGCTACATCGATGGCGGGCAGACGCCCGGCGGCAGCTACCAGTTCTGCTGCAACTCCATGCCCTTCAAAGGCGCCGCCCTGGCCCTGCACCTGATGCCCGAGCTGCGCGACATCTTCGACAACGAAGAGTACCTCGACTACGTCGACCGCTGGGTCAACCACGGCGCCTGGACGCTGCCCGATCCCTACAAGGCCAACGGCGACGGCGAGATCGACGGCGTCGGCCGCTACCCCCACCTCCACGGCTCCAACGCCGACTCCGGGCACTACGGCAGCGGCTTCGTCAACGCCATGTGGAGCGCCTTCCGCGACGGCCCGGCCGTCATGATGCCCTTCATCGCACCCTTTGGCGGCGGCACGTTCGACGAGCCCGTCTCCGTCGAGCTGCTCGCCCCCCATCAGGACGACGTCCAGATCCGCTACACCCTCGACGGCTCCACGCCCACCGAGGACTCGCCGCTCTACACGGGCGCCTTTCTCGTCGGCCCGGGCGAGCACGTGCTCAGCGTCCGCGGCTTCAAGGCCGGCCACCACAGCAGCGCCGTCAATACCGTCGAGCTCTCCGTCGCCGGGCTGCTCGGCGACATGAACCACGACGGCGTCGTCGACACCGGCGACGTCGCCGCCTTCGTCCTCGCCCTGACCGACCCCGCCGCCTACATCGCCCAGTTCAACGTCAGCGAAGCCACCATGATCGGCACCGGCGACATCAACCGCGACGGCGTCTTCGACACCGGCGACGTCGCCGCCTTCGTCAGCCTGCTCGTCGACGGCCCAAACGTCCCCGAGCCCGCCACCGCCGTCACCCTCGCGTTCGCCGGCCTGGCGCTGCTGCGCCGCCGGCGCTGCCGTGACACCGGATGATTCGCCGCTGATGACCTGACGGTGACGCCGGCCGGGGCTCGCCGCACGTTGCGCTATGGAACGCGCCACCCTGAGATTACAATGGTGCGTCGAGGCCGCCGCTCACCGCCGCCTCGGCACGGCGGGTGCGGCCGGGGCCGGCACGCCGAATGGGATGCCGGTGCCACGGCTTGTCGGCAAAGCGGCAAGCCGTGGCGCCTGATGCCCGCGTCTTTATGACAACCCGAACGAGGTGCACCATGTCCCTGCAACCGGATGACCTGGACCTGGGCGACGTGCTGCTGAAACGAAGCCACGGCGGCTTCACCCACTGGTTCATCCGCCGCGTCACCGCCAACGAGGGCCCGGCCTCGAATTACGTGCACGCCGCGGTCTACGTCGGCCACGGCACGATCGCCGAGTCCACAAGCAGCGGCCGCGGCTATGTCCTGACCGATCTCATGAACCAGGGCGTGAACTTCCACTACCGCGTCGGCCGCTACACCGCCGACCCCGAGCTCGCCGCCATCGCCGCCCACATCGCCTCGACCTGGGCCCGCATGCGCGTCGGCGACGTGCCCGCCTACGCCGGGGGACGCAACTTCGGCGGCTACGGCCTGGCCCAGGCGCTGGGCGCGGGCTTCGACAACCGCCTCAACCGCAACATCGCCGCACGCGAGGGCGAGGGCGAAAGCTTCTGGGGCAGCGACGGCCAGCCCGGCGTCAGCTCCTCGTTCTGCTCGCAGTTCGCCGTCCAGGCTTACAACGCCGCCGGCGCCACCTGCAGCCCACCCGTCGTGCCGATCCCCCTCGCCGCCAACCGCGCCACCCCCGCCATGCTCTACAACGAGTTCGAGCGCCTGCCCGGCTGGACCATCCTCGCCGAGCCGGTCGTCACCCGCTGATCCGATGCTGACACGCCAGGCCCACCCGAGCAACGCCGCGGCGCGCGTCACCGCCGGCGTGGCGGTACGATTGGCTCATGCCCGAACTGGAAAGCACCGGTTGCTGGCTGGCGATATCGGACGATGGCCTGGCCGCGGAGCTGGTCGACAAGCAGCGTCGCTGCCGCTGGCGGCTCGAGCCGGCGAGTCGATGGGTATCGCTCGCCGGCGCTGGTGAGCAGGCGCGACGTGTCGGGTTGCCACCAGGCCGCGTCGCGCCGGCGGGCGATGCAGCCCTGGTGGCCGAGCATCCGCTGGCCGCAGTCGGGGCGGGGGCGGGGACGACGCTGCGCGTGATGTGGCGCCTCGAGCGCGACCACGTCGCGGTGGTGCAGTCGGTGACGGGCCAGGGCGTGGCGGCCGCATCGTGGCCGGGGCGGTTCGTGCCGGTGGAGGGAGGCCTTGAACTGCTTGTGCCCTCGTACCAGGGCGCGCTGGTGCGGCGCAGCGGCAGCGCGTGGCGCTTTCGATGCGAGCGCGGTGGGCATCGCAACGCGTCGCTGGGGGTGGCGGCCCTACTGGGCGAGCGGGCCGGCCTGGCGCTGGTGCCGGAGCATCTCGCCGGGTGGTCGATCGACTGCGGCGAGACGGACGAGGGGCTCTGGCTCGCGTTCGAGGACACGCCCTGCCCCGTCGCGGGCTGGGGCGAGCGGGTGATGCGGCTGTACCCGGTCGACAACGCGGTGACGGACGTGGCCCGTTGCTACCGCGCCTTCGCGCAGCAGCAGGGGCGCTTCACGAGCTGGGACGAGAAGATCGATGACCGACCGAGCGTCGCCAACGTCTTCGGCTCGCTCATGGCGTTCACCGGCTACGTCGCGGATCCCGGCATCGACTACGTCGCCAACGTGCGGGCGCTCAAGGCGTGCGGCTTCGACTCGATCATGCTCTTTCCGCTGCGCTTCTTGCACTACAGCCAGTCGTTCACGATGGCGGGCGGCCTGGGGCCGGTGTGCATCGACGACGCCCAGATCGCCGAGCTTGAGGCGATGGGCGGCGTGCATCCGGGGCCGTGGGGCTGGGTGTTCGAGGGCATCGACGACGGCAGCGAGCGGATGTCGCGCATCTACCGCCGCGACGCGCGGGGCGAGCTCATGCCCGTCTGGAGCATGGACGGGCAGCAGTGGAACATGGTCTGCCCCGCCTACCAGGCCGAGCACATGCGCCAGCGCCTGGCGTCGGACATGGCGTGGACGCACTGGATCCACTTCGACGTCAACGCGACGTTTCCCGCCCGGCCGTGCTGGGGCGCGGGGCACCTCGGCCACGAGGGCCGGCCCATGAGCCGCGATTGCGACATCGAGCTGACGCGGCAATTGCTCAGCGGCGCGACCGTGGGCGACCGCGTGATCTCCAGCGAAGGCTTCAACGACGCTTACACGAGCAGCTACGACATCGGCACGACGAAAATGATGCCGCTGGACGAGCCCCGGCCGGCGGCGATGCCCGTGCCGCTGACCATGCTCGTCTACCACGACTGCTGCATCCACGACTGGTGGGAGCTGCACAACTACAACGAAAACCCGGGCTGGCCCGCGGGCGAGCGGACGACGGGCGCCGCGACGCTCGGCCGGGCGGGCTCGGGCGAGCCGCGGCTCAAGGCGGCGCTCGATGCGCTGTACGGCCAGCCGCCGAGTGTGTTCCCGTTCGGCAAGCAGTACGCGTGGCGTGACCTCAAGACGCGTGAGACGTATGCGTTCCAGGTCCGTCTGGAGGATGCGAACGTGCAGGCGGCGCTCGCGGCGGCGCTGCCCGTGACGCGGCTGCATCGCCGTGTCGGGAAGCTGGCGATGACTGACTTCGCGTTTGTGTCGGACGATCGGCTCGTACAGCAGACCACCTTCGCCGATGGCACGCGCGTGCTGGCGAACCTGGGGCAAGCGGATGCCGAGGTCGCGGGCATTGGGCCGGTCAAGGCCAGGAGTTGGCAGGTGATGGACAGTCGCTGACCGTTGACGCAGGCCTTGCCGGCGGTCGGCCATAATGGGGGGTGCCACTGACAAGCTCCGCGGACTCCGCTTGTCAGTGCCACCCGGTTGGATGGAAGGGCGTGATGAGCACGAGACGAATTGCCCATTGGCCGCAGACACGCATCGAGGTCGACGCCGACGCGGTGCAGGGCCCGCTGGAGCTCTGGCGGCATGCGTTCGGCCACGGCGGCGTCAACCCCCATCCACTGCCGCAGCGCGTGCAGCGCGGGCTGGCGCGGCTGGAGCCCCGGCTCGTCCGCGTCTTCATCCAGGAGTTCTTCAACGTCAACCCCGCGCCCGGCCGGCTCGACTTCAGCCGGCTCGACCCCTACATGGACGCGCTCGCCGCCACGGGCGCCAAGGTCGTCGCCGCGATCTGCATCAAGCCGCGACCGCTGTTCCCCGAGATCGACCAGCGCATCTGGCGGCCGAACGACGTCAACCAGTGGCAGCAGGTCATCGCGGAGATGGTCCGGCGATACTCCGTCGAGCGCGAGATCGTCACCCACTGGGAGATCGGCAACGAGGTGGACATCGGCGAGCATGGCGGGTGCCCCTACCTGATCCGCGACCCGGCCGACTACTTCGCGTATTACCGCATGACCATTGAGCCCATCCTCGACGTCTTCCCCGAGGCGAAGGTGGGCGGGCCCGCCAACGCGTCGGTCAACAATGAGCCCCTGCCGGGCTTCGTTCGCCTCTGCGCCGAGCAGGGCGCGCAGCTCGACTTCATCTCGCACCACCTCTATCACGACGACCCGTCGGCCCACGCGCGCGATGCGCAACAGGCGCTGAAGCTGGTCGCCGACTTTCCCGAGCCCCGGCCGCAGATCATGGTCACGGAGTTCAGCCCCGGCTTCGAGCGCGCCAGCACGCAGGACCAGGCGTTCGAGCCGCGTCGTGCGGCCTGTGTCGGCGCGAGCGTACTGGCGATGATGCACGCCGGCGTCGACTGGTCGTTTCATTACCACGCCTGGGACCAGGTGTGCGACCCGGCCGACTTCGCGCCGTTCTACGCCCAGCCCGAGCGGATCATGGGCCGGCACTGGAACGAGATCCCGCATCGCTTCGGCCTGTTCGGCGTCGATGAGGAGGTCAGGCCGGCCTACTTCGTCTATCGCATTTTCAGCGAGATGCCCGCCCAGCGCGTCCACGCCGCGGCCGACCACCAGGACGTGCACCTGATCGCCGGCCGCGACGACCGGCGCACCTCGGCGCTGCTGATCAACTACAGCGTGCAGGCCCCGGCCGACCGCGTCGCGTGCATCCACTGGCGCGGCCTGCCGCGCGGTCACAAACGGCTGAGCGTCTACCGCGTCGACGAAGCCCAGCGATGGGACGCCGAGCGGCTTGAGCTCACGCCCGTCGAGCAGCGCACCACCTTCACCACCGAGCGCTACGAGTGCCATGTCGCCCTGCCCGCCGACGCCACCTGCCTGGTGCACCTGGACGCGCTTGAGGAGGCCAGGCGATGAACGTTGTATCCATCATGGCCCATCAGGACGACGAGATGCGCTGCCTGGGCACGATGCTCAAGTGCCAGCAGCGCGGCGATCGCCTCGTGTTCATCACGCTCACCGACGGGTCCAACGGCCTGCTTGAGCGGGCGCGCATGACCCGCGCCGAGGCGGCGCGCATCCGTCACGAGGAGATGGCCTCGCTGGCGGGTGCCGTCGACGCGGCGTACGTCAGCCTTGGCGAGCACGACGAGTTTCTCTACGACACCGAGGCGGTGCGGATGGCGCTGATCCAGGCGATCCGCGAGACCGAGGCCGGGCTCATCTTCACGCACCATCACGAGGACTACAACGCGGACCACGTGACGACGCATCGCCTGGTGCAGCAGTGCGCGATGCACGCATGCCTGCCGATGCTCGCCACGGACGCGCCGCCGCTGGCGGAGCACCCGGCGATCTTCTGCGTCGAGCCGCACGGGCCGGTGGTGTTCCCCGCGTCGCACTTCGTCGACATCTCCGCCTTCGAGCACCGCAAAGCAGAGCTGCTGTCGCGGCACCGCTCGCAGGAGCAGGCGATGCGGCAGGCGGTCGGCTCCGGCTTCGATCAGCTCTGTGCATGTCCGGATGCCTACTGGGGCCAGAAGGTCGGCTGCGCATTCGCCGAGCCCTTTCGGCCCATGGCGGCGCGCGGCGCCGTCAAGCCCTGGCCCGTGCTGCCGTAACCGCGGGCCGTCGGCTTGACCCGCCTGGCACACGTGCATCCATCGCGCCTCGCAAAGACCCGATCCGAATCCGTATCAGAACTCATCGACCGCGGGGAAGTGGCTCGGCGTCGGCGGGAACATCATGGCCAGGTCCCGCAGCCCCCGGCCGGGCCCGCGGACCCACCCCAGCCCGGCGAGCGTGCTGACGTCCGCCTGGCCATACGCGAGCTGCGCCAGCGCCCACTGCGGCAGCCGCACCAGCGGCCGAACGCGCCGCGCGTCGTCATGCACCGTCACCTCGCCGGGTCGAAAGCTCA
>SLDI01000585.1:0-8242 GCA_007125385.1 Phycisphaeraceae bacterium
CGGCGCCTCGAGCAGCGCGCCGGCATCGAAGGGCCCGACCGCCGATCCTGGGCCGAGACGGGCCTGCGCGACGGACGCTCCATCGAGGTCGTGCGCGAAGGACCGACGCGCGTCGACCCCAAACAGTGGGAGCTGCCCGAGCATTACCTCTCCCACGTGCGCAGCCGCCTGCTCGCCGAACCGATCGCCGCCCAGGACAGCGAGCTGGCCTTCTACAGCTACCACTCCAACGCCGGCCGGCTCACGCTGCGCACCTGGCGCGTCCAGACGGACGACGACGGCCAGCGCATCGTCCGCGAACGCCCCGCGCCCGACGCGGCCGAGCGCGTGGCGTGGTACGACGACGACGGCGAGCTGCAACGCCAACGCATGGGCGACGGACGCGTGCGCCTCCCGGCCAGCGAGCAGGAGATCGTACGCATCTGGGGCGAGCGGTAAGACAATGATTGACCTTTGAATGGTCGACTTGACTCTCAATCCCTGGGGTGCCACGGCTTGTCCCGAAGGGCAAGCCGTGCGTTTGCCGACAGTCGCACGGCTTGCCGCTTCGCGGTCAAGCCGTGGCACCCTGAGTGTGGCCGATCCTGGTAAAGCCAACCATTCAAACGTCAAGAGAACGCCCCTGAGAAGGTTGCCACACAGCATCGTGCACCGTGCCGCCGCTCGCGATGCGGCGTGCCACCCTCCCAGCACGCCCGGTACCAGCGGGAGGCCATGACGGCGCAACGCCCCTCATCGTGTAAAATGCGGGACTCGCCCATGCACGAGGAGCTCGACGATGACGCAAGCCCCCCCTGCCGAGTTAACGCGTGAGGAGATCGCCCGCTACAGCCGGCATCTGATCCTGCCCGAGGTCACGCTCGAAGGCCAGAAGAAGCTCAAGGCCGCACGCGTCCTGTGCGTGGGCACCGGCGGGCTGGGGGCGCCGGTGAGCCTGTACCTCGCGGCCGCGGGCGTGGGGCACCTCGGGCTGGTCGACTTCGACGTCGTCGACGACTCCAACCTCCAACGGCAGGTGCTCTTTTCCACCGACGACGTGGGCACGAGCAAGCTCACCGCCGCCCGCAAGCGCCTCGAAGGCCTCAACCCCCACCTGAGCGTCACCGAGCACGCCGGCCACCTCTCGGCCGCCAACGCCATGGAGATCATCCGCGACTACGACATCGTCGTCGACGGCACGGACAACTTCCCCACGCGCTACTGCGTCAACGACGCCTGCGTCCTGCTGGGCAAGCCCAACGTCTATGGCTCAATCTTCCGCTTCGAGGGCCAGGCCACCGTCTTCGACCCCCGCGAGGGATCCGACGGCAAGCCCAAGGGCCCGTGCTATCGCTGCCTCTACCCCGAGCCCCCGCCGCCGGGCATGGTGCCTTCCTGTGCCGAGGGCGGTGTGCTGGGCGTGCTGCCGGGCGTCGTCGGCTGCATCCAGGCCACCGAGGCGATCAAGCTCATCCTGGGCATCGGCAAAACGCTCACCGGCCGGCTGGTGCGCTACAGCGCCCTGGACATGAGCTTCAAGGAGTTCAAGCTCCGTCGTGACAGCGAGTGCCCCGTCTGCGGCGACGCCCCGACCGTCACCGAGCTGATCGACTACGTGCAGTTCTGCGGCATGCGCGGCGAGGAGTCGGACACCGTCGTGCGCGACGCGGTGCCCGAGATCACCGTCGCCGAGCTCAAGCAGCGCCTCGACGCCGGCGACGGGGCGGAGCTGATCGACGTGCGCGAGCCGCACGAGCACCAGATCGTCAACCTTGCGCAGGCCAAGCTGATCCCACTGGGCACGGTCGCCGGCCGGCTGTCGGAGCTCGACCCCAGCCGGCAGTACCTCGTGATGTGCAAGATGGGCGGGCGAAGCGCGCAGGCGGTGGAGCTGATGCGGCAGGCCGGCCTGGACGCCGTGAACGTCAAGGGCGGGATCCTCGCCTGGGCCGACGAGATCGACCCGGAACTGCCCAAGTATTAGGCTCCGTCGCAGGTGTGGCGGTGCCACTGGTGGCTCGTCCGCCGGTGGCACCGGATCGACTCGGCTAAAAGCGCGTATGCAAACCCCCGCGGGTGCCACACAGCACGCCGAAGGCTGCTGTGTGCGAATCACCATGCGGGCACGCAGCACACAGCACCCTCCGGGATGCTGTGTGGCACCCTTTTCATGCAGGTTTCAATAGATGGGAACGAGATATCGGGCGCGGAAGTCGATGCCGTCTCGACGCTGAGCGCGGACTTCAAGCTCCCAATAGGCTGGGGGGCGATGAGCCATCGCCGTCCCCGGTGCGTCGGCAGGCACCTCGACCTGGAGTAGCACAGCTTGGCCGCGCATGATGGGCTCAGGCGTTTCATGCTCGATGTGACCATGCCAATGCTCGAACGGCACGCTGATGATGTCGGATGTCTTGGGGCCGACGAACTGGCGTTCGTGTACCTCGCGCACATGGCGCAGGACGAAACTCAGGCGCTGGCACACGCCCAGGTCTGGAGGCATCCACGTCAAGGTGGCCGTTTGGCCACGAGGCAGCGGCAGACGTTCGAAGCGGACGCGCGTACGGCCGAAGCGGGGCCAGTGCCACAGGTCGCGCCAGGTCTTTGAGAAGATTGTGCGAAACATGGAGATCGCCAGCCCGCAGAGCAACATGAACCCCAGGCCCACAAACCGGCCCTCCCAATCGTCGGCGTCCACAAGAATAAAGATGCCGAGTGCGGCCGCGGCGAGCGTGAACAACGTCAGGAAGTAGAGGATGAACAAGGACCAGAAGCTCATCGCGGGCCCGCCGCTCGAGCGCGAGTACCGGCCACGTGGCCAGGGATAGTCGGCCGCCCACGCGCCGGCCGCCGGGCGCAGCCGCGAGTGATGACGAACCAGTCCTCGCCAGATTCGGCGTACGCCCGTGGCCGTCGCCCCCAGCCCGGGCAGAAAAAACACCAGCGCGATCGCCAGCAGCACCACGCGTTGCGTAATGGACGCATCCAGCCGGGCCTGGAGCGGCAACCAGGCGCCCACGCCCGCGAAGATGAGCCCGAGAAGGAGAGTCATCAGTCCACCCAACAGGTCGCCGGACTCCCCGCTGCGCCCGCCATGCCTCAGACGGCGCGGCTCCGAACGCGGACGCACGCAAATGGGCCCGAGAGAGGCTGCTGGCAGCGCAGACATGGCGCTGCGGATCGTACCCCGCGACCGGTCGACGCGGAACCGGGTGCCGCACAGCGTCACCAGGCCTGCGGCGCGACGAACTCCCCACCGCCCGCCTGTTGCGGCTCGGGCCTCGTCGGCCTAATCTTCCCCTATGGAAACGGAACGGATGGTCGAACCAGGTGACCTCGCCCAGGCCTACGCCGCCGTGCGCGACCGCATCGGCGAAGCGGCGGCCCGCGTCGGCCGGCGGGCGCGGGACGTCGTGCTCGTCGCCGTCACCAAGGCCGCCACCCCCGACCAGATCCGCGCCCTGGTCGAGATGGGGCAGGTGGACCTGGCCGAGAACCGTGTCCAGCAGCTCACCCAGCGCGTCGCCCAGCTCCAGGAGTACCTGTCCCGACGCCGCCGCATGGGCCAGGCCGTGGAACGCGCCACCGACGAGATGCCCGACCGCGTCCGCTGGCACATGGTCGGCCACCTCCAGCGCAACAAGGTCAAGCAGGTCGTGCCGATCGTCGAGCTCATCCACAGCGTCGACAGCCTGCGCCTGGCCGAAGAGCTCCACAGCCACGCCCACCGCACCGAGCGGGTCATCGACGTGCTCGTGCAGGTCAACACTTCCGGCGAGGCCGGCAAGCACGGGATCTCCCCCCCCGCCGCGCCTCACTTCATCGAGCAGCTCGACACCATGCTCTACCTCCGCCCGCGGGGGCTCATGACCATGGCCCCCTACAGCGACAACCCCGAGCACGCCCGGCCCTGCTTCGCCCGCACCGCCGAGCTCTTCCACGACGTCCGCACCCAGGGCCTGGGCGGCCGCGAGTTCAACATCCTGTCCATGGGCATGAGCAACGACTTCGAAGTCGCCATCGAGGAGGGCGCCAACATCGTCCGCGTCGGGCGGGCGCTGTTCGGCGACGGAGCCTAGCCGCCCCCCGCCGCTTGCGGCTTCGCGGAACCCCCCGCCACTCGCCCCGCCACCATCGCCAACCACACGGTTAGATTTTGCAGGATTTGCACTTACGACGGAACTTGCCCGTTGCTCGACGCGTATCGGCCCGGTATCTTCATCAGGTGCCCGCAGCACCCTCGGAGGTCTGAGCCATCACCACGGCGACCATGAAAACGGCTAGCAAGGTCAACGTCGTACGCCGGCCCGAACGCTTCGTCTCCGACGACCGGCGGGTCATCACCCGCTTCTTCGCCACCGGCGGCGAGGACCACCAGCGCGCCATCGTCCAACGCGTCCTCGAGCTCGACGACGCCGAGGTCGACGCCCTCGTGACCCACCTCCGCGCCGACTTCTCCCGACGCCACCGCCACATCGAGGAGGCCTTCCGCACCCACTACCAGTCCGTCAAGAGCTACCTCCCCGACGACGCCGAGCTCTCCGAGGCCCGCCAACTGCTCATCGGCGCCTACTTCACCATGGAGTACTCCGTCGAGTCGGCCGCGCTGTTCAACCCCTCGCTCGCCCTGCACCCGGACCAGAGCGGCACGAAGCGCGGCGAGGCACGCCTGCTCATGTCCCTCCGCGCCACCGGCGAGGGCCACATCTCCTCCATCGTCTTCCGCACCGGCATGGTCCACGCCGACGGCAGCATCAGCTTCGACCAGCCCAGCCGCTTCGCCCACCGCCTGCGCACCCAGGCCGACCGCCTCTACGAGAAGAAGCTTTTCACCCTCAAGCTCATGGAGATGGGCGCCTACAACGACACCGCCGGCGACATCCTCGGCCCGCTGCCCGAGCACTTCACCTTCCACCAGCTCGAGGACCGCATCTCCGAGCTCGCCCAGGGCGAGTCCGTGCCCGCCATCCTCAACGAAACCACCGAGAACCTGCTCTGGCTCGCCCGCAGCAACTACCACCTGGAGATGCCCGCCGGCACCGACCCCTCCGAGGTCGTCATCTTCCCAAGCTCCGACAACGAATCGCGCGGCATCGAGGACGTCCGCCTTACACGCTTCTTCGACGACGACGGCACCGTCACCTACTTCGGCACCTACACCGCCTACAACGGCTACCGCATCCTCCCCCAGCTCATGGAGACCGCCGACTTCCGACACATCGCGGTCCACACCCTCAACGGCCGCTACGTCCAGAACAAGGGCATGGCCCTGTTCCCCCGAAAAATCAACGGCCTCTACCACATGATCTCACGCATCGACGGCGAGAACATGTACCTCATGTGGTCCGACGACGTCCATTTCTGGAACGAGGCCCAGCTCATCCAGCAGCCCCGCTACCCCTGGGAGCTCGTCCAGATCGGCAACTGCGGCCCACCCATCGAGACCGACGCCGGCTGGATCCTGCTCACCCATGGCGTCGGACCCATGCGCCAGTACTGCATCGGCGTCTCCCTGCTCGACCTCGAAGACCCCTCCAAGGTCATCGGCCACCTCGACGAGCCCCTGCTCGTGCCCGACGAAGACGAACGCGACGGCTACGTGCCCAACGTCGTCTACTCCTGCGGCGCCGAGCTGTGCGGCAAGTCGTTGATCATCCCCTACGCCATCAGCGACCGCGTCACCACCTTCGCCACCGTCGACGTCAACGAGCTCATCGCCGCGCTGCTGGAGAACGGCGAACGCGGCGCGGCGCGCCGGGGTTAGACCCGGTTGCTGCTGAACCGATTCCGGCCCCCCTCCCCCGGGGAGGGGCTGGGGGAGGACGTCGCCCAATGCCGTGAGCTTTCGATGTAGGGTGGGTAGAGTGAAGCGAAACCCACCAGGTTTGCCGAGGATCTACGACGTTCGTGGTGGGTTTCGCTTCGCTCTACCCACCCTACATCAGCGCCGCTACGAGAATGTTCTGCGCCGGGTGCCACTGACAAGGCCGTCCTCGGGCTTGTCAGTGCTCAGCGGCGGGACGGAGCCGCGCCGCCACCCCGCGACCAGCGGTTGCGGTTTTATATCTCCCTTCAGCGTCAATCCGTATAATGGGAGCCCTCTCATCCATCGCTTCGCCGCGACACGGCCGCACGATCGCACATCCAGCACCAAGGGGACCACGTGCAGATCATCAACCTCGGGTACCGGTTGCGGTGGCTCTACCTGCTCCTGTTCCTGGCGCTGGCGTGGTTGTGGTGGGCGGTGTACCTGGAGGGCTACCTCGTCCCACGGGGCTGGGCGCACGGCGCCTGGTTGCTGCACCTGATACGCGCATACTGGACTGGACAACAGGGCGGCGTCTCGTTCGGTTACCTCGGCGGAGCGTTTGGGATCGACCCGGCGTCGCCGTTTTGGGGGCGGGCCGATCCGGGGTTGCTTAGCTCGCTCGCCTTGGCGCTGGTCCTGCTCTGGCTGGCGCTGGTGCCGCTGTACCTAGGCCTGCGCGGCCGGACCCGCCAGCGCTGGCCGGCGCGCACCCCCCTGCACGCCGGGGCGATCGTCGCGGCGGCGATCATGGCGGGCGTGCTGAGCACGGGCGCGGTGGCGCTGCTTCTGGTGCTCTGGGATCCACGACTGTACGAACAGTTCACCAGATTCCCATACAAGCTGCCGTGGTTGACCGCAGTAGGCCCCGGCAGGCAACCGGTGTGGTGGGCGGTGGCCGTGGCGCCGGTTGCGCTGACCGTCGCCATGACCGGGGTATGGGCAGCGGTGCTCGCCTGGAGTCGGCGGTACAGGAAGGTCGGATACTGGCGCCTGGAGCGCGTCACGCGCTGGCTCGCGGTCGCCGCGATCGCCCTGTGGCTGGGCCGGTGGGTGGTGCCGCACCTTGCCAGCGTCCAGCCGGGACCGGGTTGGGGCTTCTCCGCGATGGAGGTGGCCCTGCACACCGCCAGCTTCGCCGCCACCAGCGTCCTCGTCTGGGTCGCCGCCGTCCGCACCTGGCTGCTGTTTCGCTACCGCGCCTTCGAGCAGGCCGAGACCGAGCCCGTCTGCTTCGCCTGCGGCTACGACCTGCGCGGCTCCATCCCCGCCGGCTCGACGCACTGCCCGGAGTGCGGGATGAAGATATCGGCCTCGACCATCGCCGCCGTGCAGCGCCAGACCCCGCCGCGAGCAACACAGGCATAGGTCCTCGCCCGTGCAAGGGTCCCCTCGCACGCCCGCCGCGAAGCGTGAGCAGGGTAGAATGCGCGCCCGCACACCCCGCCGGCGCCCGGACGCCCCAACGCTGGAACCGCACCATGCCGATGCACCCCCGCTTCATCGTGGCCGCCCTTGCCCTCCTGTGCGCCGCCGGCCCCGCCACCACCGCCGCCGACGCCGACGCCCCCGCTCACCCGCCGATGGAGCGCTGGTACGTCCTGCTCATCGGCGACGAGCGCGTCGGCCACGCCCACTTCATCCAGCGGGCGAACGACGAGGGCCACATCGTCACCGAGAACCGCAGCGTCATGGACATCCGCCGCGGGCCCGTCGAGATGCGCATCGAGCAGGCGTCAACCTTCACCGAGACCGCCGACGGCGGGCCCCTCCGCGCCACGGCCCGGCTGCTCGCCGGCGGCAGCGAGCAGGAGCAGACCCTGCGCTTCACCGACGCCGGCGCCGAGCTGACCCATGTCCAGGCCGGGCGCACCTCCACCACCGCCGTGGACCTTGACGACGACTGGCTCGCCCCGGCCGCCGCCCAGCGCCAGGTCATCGACGCCATCGACGCCGGCCAGGACCGCATCACCGTGCGCACGTTCGACCTCGCCGCCGGGCCCAGGCCCTTCGTCACCACCATGACCCGCGTCGGCCCGGCCGAGGTCGAGCTGTTCGGCCGCGTCGCGCCCGCTACCGCCTGGGACAGCACCGTCTCGATCCTGCCCGGCATCACCACCCGCAGCTACCTCGACGAGCTCGGCCACGCGCTCAAGACCACCATCGCGTTCATGCCGGGCATGGAGATCACCGTCCTCGCCGCCGACCGCGACCTGGCCCTGGCCGAGGTCGACCCCCCGGAACTGCTCGCCGCCCTGTTCATCCAGCTCGACGAGCCCCTGCCCAACCCCCGCCAGCTCCGCCAGGCCACCTTCCGCCTCCGCTTCAACACCCCGCCGGCTGAGCACGGCTTCGCGCTGCCCAGCGTCGGCTACCAGCGCGTCACCGCCGAGCCCGACGACGCCGAAACGCCCGACACCTTCACCATCGAGCTCGATCTCGACCGCCCCGTCACACCCG
>SLDI01000734.1:0-8239 GCA_007125385.1 Phycisphaeraceae bacterium
CACCCCGCCATCACCCCCGCCATCACCAACAGCAGCACTATCAACGCCACCACACGCATAGCACCACGTGGCAACGTGGTGCATCGATCCGCGGTCGAGGATTGCAGGGCGCGGGTGCCACACAGCATCCCGACAGGGTGCTGTGTGCGAACCTCAATGGTGTTCCGCACACAGCAGCCTTCGGCATGCTGTGTGGCACCCCAAACACACCGTTCGCTCGCGTTCGTGAGAAATCCTCCAGTGGCACCCTAGCCGCTACGAATGGATAAGAGGCGTCAACTATGCGTTGAGCGCCTCAGTCAGTCGCCCCTCATCCCACACCTCGACGCCAAGCTTCTGCGCCTTGTCCAGCTTGCTGCCCGCCGACTCGCCGGCGATGACAACGTCGGTGTTCTTCGACACGTTCGACGTGACCTTAGCCCCGAGGCGCTCGAGCCTCTCAGTCAGCTCCGGGCGGGTGTAGTTTTCCAGCGTGCCGGTGAGGACGACGGTCTTGCCCGCCAGCGGCGAGTCGACGGCGGGCGCGGCCCGTCGATCCTCGCTCAGCTTGACCCCCGCGTCGCGCAGCTCTTCGATGACGTGCTGCCCCGCGTCGCTGTGCAGGAACTGGTAGAGCGACGCCGCGGAAATCGGCCCGATGTCGGGGATGTCGGCGATTGTTTCCTCGTCCGCCGCGCCCAGCGCGTCGATGTCGCCGAAGTGCCCGGCCACGATCTCCGCCGCCCGGGCGCCGATGTGGCGGATGCTCAGGCCCGCGAGCACGCGCGACAGCCCGCGCTGCTTGCTGTCCTCGATCGCCTTGATGAGGTTGTCCACCTTCTTCTCGCCCATGCGCTCGAGCTCGACCAGCTCGTCGCGCTTCTCGTGCAGCGCGTACAGGTCGCGGAACGAGCCGAGCAGCCCGGCCTCGATGAGCTGGTCGATGACCTTCTCGCCCAGGCCGTCGATGTCCATCTGCCCGCGGCCGGCGAAGTGGATCATCTTCTCGCGGAACTGCGCCGGGCAGTCGGGGTTGACGCAGCGCACGTCGACCTCGCCCTCGACGCGCATGACCTGCTCGCCGCAGCTCGGGCAATGCGTCGGCGCTTTGACCTTGCGCGTGCCGCGCGGGCGATTCTCCTTCACCACGCGCACCACCTGCGGGATGATGTCACCCGCCTTCTCGATGACCACCGCGTCGCCCACGCGCACATCCTTACGCTCGACCTCGTCCGGGTTGTGCAGCGACGCGTGCCGCACCGTCGTGCCCGCGAGGAACACCGGCTCCATCGTCACCGCCGGCGTGAGCTTGCCCGTCTTGCCCACCTGCCAGTCGATGCTCAGCACCCGCGTCGTCGCCTGCTCCGCCTCGTACTTGAACGCGATACACCAGCGGGGCGAGCGCGACGTGTAGCCCAGCTCCTCCTGCTGCTCGTAGCGATCCACCTTCACCACGATGCCGTCAACCTGATAGCCCAGCCCGCCGCGCTTCGCCTCGAAGTCCTCGATCGCGCGCCAGATGTCCTCGAAGCTCGTCGCGAACGTCGTGTGCGGGTTCACCGGCACGCCCCAGCGGGACAGCGCCTTGAGCAGATCGCTGTGCCGGTCGACGTGCTCCGGGTCGATCGCGCCGCGGCCGTGGGCGTAAAACGCCAGGCGACGCTGGGCGATCACGCGCGGGTCGAGCTGCTTGAGCGTCCCGGCCGTGGCGTTACGCGGGTTGGCGAAACGCTCGTGCCCGTCGGCTTCGCGCTTCTCGTTAAGGCGCTGGAACTCGGCCTGCGTCATGTAGATCTCGCCACGCACCTCCAGCACGTCGGGCACGTCGTCGGCGTGCAGGCGCAGCGGAATCGCCCGGATGGTGCGCACCGCGTGGGTGATGTCGTCGCCGCGCCGCCCGTCGCCACGCGTCGCCGCGACGGTGAGCTGCCCCGCCTCGTAGCGCAGCGATACCGCCACGCCGTCGATCTTCGGCTCCAGCACGAAGCCGACCGCGTCCTGCTCGTGCGCGTAGTCGTCCGCGTCGGCGAACAGCCCGCCCGGCTCAGGCGCAGGCGTCTCGACCTTGGCGGCGCTTCTGCCCAGGCCCTTCATCACGCGGTCGTACCACGCCCGCAGCTCCGCCTGGTCGTAGGTGTTGTCGATCGAGAGCATCGGCCGGGAGTGCGCGACGGTCTCGAAGCCGGCGATCGGCTCGCCGCCGACACGCTGCGTGGGTGAGTCCGGCGTGACCAGCTCCGGGTGCGCCGCCTCCAGGTCCTGGAGCTCGCGCAGCAGGCGGTCGTAGTCGCGATCGGAAAGCTCCGGTTTCGCCTCGACGTAATAAAGATGATCGTGGCGACGAATCTCGGAGCGCAGTTGCTCGATGCGCTTGGCGGCGTCCATGGGCGGGATTATAGGAGGATTGGCGATTGGCGATTGTCGATTGGTGATTGAAGTGCATGGTCGGTGGCAGGCTTAAGATCGCCGGCGGGTGTGAGCACCCGTGTCGCCTGAAGCCGACGGCTAACAGGAACAATCGGCAATCGCCAATCGCCTCACGCTCGGTCCCTGTACATCTGCCAGAACAGGATCCACGGATCCAGCAGCACCGTCTCGCCCTCGTCGTGGATGGCGAAGTTGAAGTGGCTGTGCTCGGCCGCACCCGACAGCACGCCCGCGCCCTCGGCGAACTGCTGGCCCTTGGCGATCGGCTCATGCTCGGGCACCGTCAGCCGCGTCATGTGATGGGCCTGGAGGATCCACACCGCGCCGTTGGGCCAATGCCTGATCCCGCGCCAGCGGTTGTTGTTGTGGCCCATCTCGACGCTGTCGAAGTAGAAGTGGTCGTCGATGTCCAGCGGTGCCCACAGCGGCGTGCCGGCGGGGTGATTGATGTCCAGCCCGCCGTGCGCCGACGCCCCGTCATACGCGCCCAGCCAGCAGTCCTCGCCGCGGTAGCACTGCTCGATCTTGAGCCCGCCCTCGGGCAGCGGGCACCACGGGTGCAGCGGCTCGGGGCAGATGCTCGTGGCCGCGGCGTCCTGGAGCGCGAAGCGGGCGTGGAAGTGCTCGCCCGTGCGCTTGCCGCGCGGCACGCGGTTGGTCCGGCAGGGGGCGTGCGTCTCGTGGAGGAAATCAAAAATGCGGTCGGCGACGTCGAACCAGATGCGAAGCCCGGCGATCTCCCACGGCTCGTAGAAGCTGCGCTGCGTCGAGACCTCGCGCTCGAGCGTGTGCTCGTCGCCGTCGACGCGCACCCGGGCGCGGAACTGGAAGTCGGTGCGCCCGCCGGGCTCGGGCGTGCCCAGCTCCTTGAGCGTGGTGCGGATCACCTCGGCCTCGGTGGCGAGCAGCTCGAGGCGCGCGACGCTGCCGTCGAGCCGAGTGAACTCGAGCACGTCGCCCTCGTCCATCTCGACGGCGGTGAGCGTGTCCTTGGCGCGCTTGCGGATGATGGGCATGGGGAATTCCGTAAAGCAGGCGTTGCGATGCGGCACAGTTTACGGGGTGCCACTGACAAGCGGAGTCCGCGGAGCTTGTCAGTGCGATCCGGGTTATGTGTCCGCAACGCCGCTCGACACTGGCAAGGCCGAAGACGGCCTTGTCAGTGGCACCCGCGACGGCTAACGGTGTGCGGGGGGTCGGGTGCCACACAGCATCGCGCAGCGTGCTGTGTGCCGCACGTCGTGAGCGGTCCGCACACAGCACCCTTCGGGATGCTCTGTGGCACCCGGCGCGCGACGCTGCCGCCATCGCGGGCTAACGCGATGGGACGTGCGGCGCGATGTCGGGAGACTGCTGGAAGAATTGTTCGCCCTGCGGCCATCGCCCGAACTCGAGATCTTCCGGCCGCGTCAATCGCCAGCGGTACTCGCGTTGGCCGGTGTAGTAGCTTGGCCCGAGATCGTGCGGGTAGATCCAGTGGTCGCGTTGCGGATGGGGATGCCGCCAAGCGCGATGCAGATCAATCTTGAGGTTATCCCGCTCGAGGCGGGGCAGGATTTGCTCGAGCAGGCCCGCCGCGTCGCCGTCCTTGCCGCCACCGACTTCGTCGAAGTCGGCCGCCGCAAACGTCAGGCCCGGCTCAAGAACGATGGTAAGGGTGGCTCGATCGTTTCGCCCGCTGACCGACATTTCCAACTGGTGGACCGAAGCTCGCGGCTCGGGCGCCTGCGCGGCCTGATCATTGCCGCTGCGGACTGAATCCGTCGCGCCCGCTGCCCAGACCAGTGCCGGCGCCACCAACGCTCGTACGGCGATCCAGCCCAGCACCATATCGCACCTCGCGATGTGTGACCGGCCTGAGTATACCGCTTCCTGCCGGCCGACCACAAGGCATCACCCCCGCATCGCCTTGTTCAGCGCATTGCGGGCGTCCTTGTTGCGCGTCTCGCGCTGCGCCTCGGCCAACAGGGCGGACTGCCCGCCGCGCTTGAGCTGGAAGACCAGCGACTTGAGGTGCTGGTCGCGGTCGCGGGCGAAGCGGGGGAAGGCCTGCTCCAACTCCTGCCGGGTGTACTTGCTCAGCGGATCCTCCAGGCCGGTCTGCATCACGGCCCAATCGATGAGGCTGCGCGCTTCGGTCGAGAAGCGATAGGAATCGAGCGTCGCCTGCAGCCGGCTGCGGGCGCTGGCGAACGGGTCGGTCATCGCCTCGGGCAGCTCCCAGAGCTCGTGCGAGGCGTTGCGCGTGGCCTGCTCGAGCTCGTCGAGCCAGCCGCGCCTTGTGGTCGTGGAACCGGTTGTGGTTCGGGTCATGTTGCTTGCGTTCTCCTTGGGCGCCATCAGTGGCGCCACGGCGGTGTTGATGACGGCGCGGCCGCGGTTGGTGAACTCCACCACGAGGCGTTGCGCCGTGATGCCTTGATGGTTGATCGGCTCGGCCTGGCGCACGGTCCCCTCGCCCCACTCGGGGCGGGCCGGGTGCACGACGCGGTCACCGGGCGCAAAAGCCTGCCCTTGCTCAGTCATTGATCCCCACGCTGCGCCAGGGCCACGGCCCACCCCCGGCGGGTGTTGGACGCTGGCTGGAATCTCTATCCGTGGGCGATGCACCCCGTCCCTGCGTCGCCTCCCGCCACGGTCAAGCAGCCGGGGTTGCCGCGAACCTCTCCCGCCCGGCCATCGCCGGCGGTGGGGCGGTGCGACGCGTTAAATCCCTTGAATCGAGCTCCCCTTACCTGGTCGGGGCCTGCCCCCTTTATCGGCACACCGACCGCCGCCACTTGGAAACCGCGGCTGCATGATTATAGCGAGACCCGCGGCGGAAGCAAGGGGCCAGCGGAGCGACCAGCCGGTCGATGGCAGGGGGGGCAGCCCCGGCGGAGGGCGTGCGAGCGGCAATATCCGCCCGGACCGCTGCCCCCGGACGTGAAATTCCGCGCCACGAGCGATTTACCGTTGACCATCCCGCCCCGCGTGGGTTATATTGCCTGCATGTCCGCCATGACGGAGCTATCGCTGACGCAGCCGCGCCGCCTGGGCCTGATCACCGGGCTGGTCCGCATCGTCGTTATCTGAGCGGCCGACCCGCACCCCCGCGCCCGCGTCACCACCCTCCATCCGTCGTCTCCGGGACAATCGACTCACAACACCTTGCCCCCCCGCCCGGCTTCCTGAGCCGCACGCGGCCTGTTCACGGACCCCGCTGCCATGGCTGATCACCCCAAACCCCGCCACTCGGACCCGCGCCACTCGGACCCCCGCCCGTCCAGTCCTCGCCGCTCCGGCGCAACCAGCAAGCATCTCAGCGCCGCCGAGCTGCTCCGCGCCGACCCCGCCCCCAAGACCGACCGGTACGTCGGCCTGACCGGCGCCCAGATCTTCCACGAGATGATGCGCGAGCACGGCGTCGAGCACGTCTTCGGCTATCCCGGCGGAGCCATCCTCCCCGTCTTCGACGCCATCTACGAGTCCAAGCACTTCAACTTCGTCCTCACCCGCCACGAGCAGGGCGCCGGCCACATGGCAGAGGGCTACGCCCGCGCCTCGGGCAAGGTCGGCATCGTGCTGGTGACCTCCGGCCCCGGGGCGACCAACACCGTCACCGCGCTCCAGGACGCCTACATGGACGGCACGCCCATCATCGTCTTCGCCGGGCAGGTCGCCACCGCCGCCATCGGCACCGACGCCTTCCAGGAGGCCGACGTCACCGGCATCACGCGCCCGTGCACCAAGTGGAACACGCTGGTCAAGGACGTGCGCGACATCCCCCGCCGCATCAACGAGGCCTTCCACATCGCCACCACCGGCCGGCCCGGCCCCGTGGTGGTGGACCTGCCCAAGGACGTGACCGCCGCCGTGCTCCGCGAGCCCGTGCACGACCAGCCCCACCTGCCCGGCTACCACATCCGCGAGGCGGGCACCTCCAGCGAGATCGAACGCGCCGCCGCCATGATCAACGCCGCCAAACGCCCGCTGCTCTACGTCGGCCAGGGCGCGATCCTCTCCGGCGCCCACGAGGTGCTCGCCAAATGCGCCCACCAGGCCAGCATCCCCGTGACCACGACGCTGCACGGCCTGGGCGCGTTCGACGAGACCGACCCCTTGAGCCTGCACATGCTCGGCATGCACGGCGCCGCTTACGCCAACTGGGCGATGCGCGACGCGGACGTGATCATCTCCGTGGGCGCCCGCTTTGACGACCGCGTTACCGGCAATCCACACAAGTTCGCCCCCGCCGCCCGCCAGGCCGAGCGCGAAGGCCGCGGCGGCATCATCCACTTCGACATCGCCCCGGAGAACATCTCCAAGGCCATCCCCGTGACCATCGGCGTCGAGGGCGATGCGCGCAAGAACCTCGAGCTGCTGCTGCCGCTGCTCGAGTCACACGACCGCGGCGACTGGCTGGCGACGCTCGCGGACTGGAAGCAGAACCATCCGTTCCGCTACAAGGACGACGAGCGCGAGTTCCACATGAAGCCCCAGGCGGTGATCGAGGAGCTTTACCGCCAGACCCATGGCGAGGCGGTGCTCACCACCGGCGTCGGCCAGCACCAGATGTGGGCCGCCCAGTTCTACCAGTTCAGGCATCCACGCCAGTGGATCACCTCCGGCGGCCTGGGCACCATGGGCTACGGCGTGCCCGCCAGCGTCGGCGCCAAGCTCGCCCTGCCGGAGAAGCCCGTCATCAACATCGACGGCGACGGCAGCTTCTGCATGACCTGCATGGAGATGACCACGGCCGCGCAGTACAGGATCGCCGCCAAGACGATCATCCTCAACAACGACTTCCAGGGCATGGTCAAGCAGTGGCAGGACCTCTTCTACGAGGAGCGCTACAGCCACACCGAGATGCACAACCCCGACTTCGTCCAGCTCGTCGAAGCGATGCACTGCAAGGGCTTCCGCGTCACGAAGAAGGCCGACCTGCCCCGGGTCATGGCCGAGTTCCTCGCCCACGACGGCCCGGCGGTGATGGACGCGCTGGTCGAGAAGCACGAGCACGTGTACCCCATGCTGCCCGCGGGCAAGACCGTCGACGACATGGTGCTCGGGCCCCCGGGCGGGTGGGAGTGAGGCAAGGCGAGACGCTGAGGGCAGCAGGGGGTGATCCCGACCTTCGCATCCGCTCAGGACGGGCGTTAACATGTCGTGCGCGTGCGGCTGACATGAGCCCCGCCCGCTGACGACCCGTTAACGCCCGTCCTGAGCGAGCGTAGCGAGCGAAGGTCGGGATCTCCGGGAGCCCCCATGCCACACTCGGGCCACCTCTGGTACCACATCATCATCAACACCCGCGGCACCTGGCTCCCGGGCGACCCGCGCGGGTTCCGCAACCGGAACGCCCGCGTCAGGTCCGCCGGTGACTACAAGCACCCGCCGCCGCCGGACGAGCACGTGGGCCTGCACCATTACCAGCGCCAGCGCAGCGGTACAGCCGTGCGCATCCCGAGCCACTTGTTCCACACGGTCTGCCACGCGCTGGTCAACAAGGTTCGGTCGCAGGACCACCACCTCCTCGCCGTGTCAGTCGATGCCATCCACGCCCACCTGCTCGTCGAGTTGCCGCGCGACCGTGCCGCAGTGAAGCGCATGGTCGGCCGATGGAAGCAGGCGGCGTCGCACGCGCTGCGGCACGCCCTGCCCGGCCGGGTGTGGGCGGACGGCTGCGATCCGCAGGTGATTCGCGATCGTGAGCATCAGCGCCGGGTGTACCGATACATCCTCGATCACCGGAAAAGGGGAGCTTTTACGTGGTGCTTCCGCGGTGGGGACGCAGAGGGTTGACGCAGGTGATCCCGACCTTCGCTCGCGGACTCGCTCAGGTCGGGCGTTA
>SLDI01000104.1:0-8230 GCA_007125385.1 Phycisphaeraceae bacterium
GCCGGGTCGCATGGCGTTCGATCAACGCCACCGCGTGCTCGCCGATCCGCCGGCACATTGCGCGATCCTCCTCGTGGATCGCTTTGGCCTCGGCGAGCAGCGTCTCGGGCGTGCAAGGCTCGACACGCTGCATCCGCTCCAGGGCCCAGAACAGATTGACCGCGGTCGGCCGACTGGTCGCGAGGTATTCGGCCGCCCGCTTCAAGGCCTTGGTCGCGTCATCTTCGCCCTGGACGGCCAGGACCGTGCCGTAGGCCGCGGCGATACCGATCGCCGGTGCACCGCGCACGCTCAACTGCCTGATGGCCTGCCAGAGCTCGCCGGTCGTCCGGCAATCGAGATGGTGTTCGGCACCGGGCAGCTTGGTCTGGTCAAGCAGCCGAAGATGGCCCTTGCCTGCCTCGCCGATCCACTGGATGTGAGATAGCAGGTCCTGCAACAAGTCGGCCTCCGAGGGGCCTCCCCCCGGGGGGCGCCCCGCGTCAGTGTACTCGAACCAGTCGGGTGCAGAGCGAGTTGGGCTTGAAAACCGTTGACGCCGACTGCAACGAGATGATCTCGATACGATCGTTGCCATCTTCGCCTGCAAGCAAATGGCCACCAACGATCCGACGGTCGTCCCCGCGCGTGCGGGGCCAACGCCACATCCCGCGCTTCCGCGGCACCAGCCACACCATGTCTGCTGACACCCTCGCGAGGCGATTCGTCGCGCCACGTGTCGATCAACGTCAACCGTCGTTCGGCTATGCAAGCTCGGGCACACCGATGTTCCGCAAGACGCGCTCCAATGCCATGCGTTCCTCTCGGTTGAGCTCGCGCACGGGCAACCGGCACGGACCGCCGGGCCGGCCGCACAGATCCAGCGCGGCCTTGACCACCGGTGACTCGGCGCCGCTGGTCTCCTGGAGGCGGACGTAGATGTCGTGGAACGGCCAACTGCCCGCGATCTCCTTGGCTTGGGCGGCGGCGTACTCCTGCTTCTCGAGCAGACCCCAGATCGCCAGTTCATGCTCCGGCCAGACGGTCGCCAGATGGCTGATGAAGGCGGTGCCGCCGAGCATGTGACTCGTGGTGTAGGTCATCTGGTTGTCGATCACGGCCATGCGTGGGGCGAAGCGGGCGATGCCGCGCATGTACCGCGCGATGTCCGGTGTCGCCCACTTGATCGCCCGACAGCGCGGCAGTTCGGAGAGGCAATCGACCACCTCCAGGGGCATGTCGTAGCCTTCCCAGAATGCGTTGTAGGCCATGATGACAACATCGTTGGTGGCCTCGTGCACCGTCCGGAACAGGCGAAGTGTCGTCTCGGCGTTGGCTTGGTAGTAATACGTCGGCGAGAGTTGCACCATGGCGGCGCCGATGGAATCCGCCCACTGGGCGAGTTCGATCGAATTGGACACGTTCGTGTCCTGAATGCTTACGGCAACGGGCGCCTGTCCGTCGGCGGCCTCGACAACGACCCGGGCCACCTGCTTGCGCTCATCCAGCGACAACATCGGGAAGTCGCCCCCGGCGCCGCCGGCGAGGAACATGCCCTGGCCGGTGGCAATGCCTCGCTGCACCAGCGTGCGCACGTTCTCCGCGATGGCAGGCAAGTCCAGCGACAGGTCGGCGTTGTAGTGCGTGATCACGGGAATCATGGGGCCCCGCGTGATCCGCTTGACGTGCTCCAAGTCCATCCTTGTTCCTTTTCATAGGCGGTGGTTGTTGAACTCTGGCGAACACCTTCCGGTACCGGCAGTTCCCGACACCTGGAGTCGCCCAACATGGCCAGCGAGGACACAGGCCCGTCAGCAGAGCATGCCGAGCTTCGGGTCACCTCCGTCGCCCGGCATGCCCACAAGCTTCAGATACGCCTCAGCCAGGCCCATTTCCCGCGGCGAACCGGGGGCGGGCAGTATCGTCACGGCATCGGCGGCGGGGGAAACGGCCAGGCGCACCAGCCACAAGGCCTGTGTTCTGGCTTGGTGAGCCCGGTGGCCACCGGTGTGCTGGTAGATCAACGCGATGGAGCCGTCATCCAGAAGCATGGGGTGACTATAGCCATAGACCGATGCGTCGATCTCGTAGCCCTGACCGGGGGCCGGGCCGTGCCAGGTGCGTCCGCCATCCGGGCTGAGGATCACGCGCAACCCCCAGGTCTTGTAGGACCCGCTGATGCACGCCAGCACGCCGTTGGGCAGTGTCACCAGGTGGGGGTCGAACAGCGACACACCGAAGGTCGCGGGTGTCGTCCAGGTGTACCCTCCGTCTTCCGACCAGCAGACGTCGCCGTGTTCGCGGGCGATGAGGACCAGCCGGCCGTCAGGCAGTTCAGCCACGGATGCCTCATGCAGCGGGTGGTCGGCCTGGATGACCGAAACGAGCTCGAACGAGCGGCCGCGGTCGCCGGAGCGGAACACGCCGATCGTGTCATGGTCGACCTCCGGCGTGAAGCTCCCCTCAAGAACCCAGATTACGCTGTTGTCGGCCAACTGGATGGCCGGGCCGTTGCCGAAGCCGCCGCCGCGCTCGTCGAGCACCTGCGGTTGCGACCAGGATCGGCCCTGGTCGTGCGAGAGCATGAATCGCGGCACGAACCGCGCCGGCAATGCGGCCTGGAAGAAGGTGCACAGGAGCGTGCCGTCGTCGAGTTCCAGGATACTGGGGTGGCGGTCGTCCATGTCCGTATTAACGAGCGTGGCCGGACGTGACCAACTCAGGCCGGCATCGTCGGAGCTCATGATGTGGGCCCGGCCGCCGCTTGGCGCGTGGATCCGCTGACAGCCCATCCGCTCGAACGCGGCGAATTTCTCTGAACAGGCGGGTTCCTTGAGGATCTCCGGCGTTGACGGAAAGCTCCAGTGCCAGAACCCGGAGTTGAACGAAGCGATCCAGCGTCCGGTGCGCAGACGTGTCACGCCGGCCCACCCGACGAAACCGTTGTAGCCTTCATACTCCTCCGGCTGATTGCACCACGGGCCGATGACCATTCGTCGGCAGGTGCGCGTGAGCGTGGGCTCAGGATCACAGCCGACTTGACGAAACTCTGGTTGAACGCTCATTCATCTATTCTCATGTCTGTCCCGCGATGCCATGCTCCTCGGCCTGCACGGGCGTGCCGGCGACGTCGGGAGGCTGCCGTTCGATCACGCGTCGCTGCATCGCGGCGCGGACCGCGGCGAAGACGAGTTGATGTCCGACGACGGATTCCTCGATTCGGGTGATTCCACTGGAGGCGGCTTCGCCTCGCATTACGGCAACGAAGTCCTCCACGAGCCGTTCATCCCCCCCGCCGTGGCCTCCCGCACCACCGCCGCCCTCCTCGCCGACGGCGATCGCCTGCTCCTCGTAGCCGCACTTCAGCTCAGGCCGCATCGTGCGCAGGGTGAGCACGCCGCTTTCGAAATCCCCCTCGAGCTCGCCGGCGGTGCCGATGATCTGGATCGAGCGGGTGCCCCGAGCCGGGGCGATCTTTGGCGAGGATGTTCATCGCGTTCAGACCCAACGCCGGAGGACCTTATGGATTCGATGTTTTCATGGATCTTGCATGAGTTACGGCCTGCCTGGCGAGGACCATTAGAGCGAGAATCGCATTCGCTTCTGCTCGACATCGAACACCTTTCCTTGGCCGGGTTCCAGGGATACCTCGATGGTGCCATGCTCGTCCAGATCGACTCGGCCGGTCCGTTCCTCCTTGTCGGAAGGGTTCGTGATCCAGACGTGCAGCCGATCCTTATCGTCGGTCAGCAACTGCACGTCGAGGTCTGATCCATCGTCTTTGATGCTCCGAATCCATCGCAATGACGCCAGGAACGGGGCATGCTCGTGGATGACGGCGTTGGTGTCGCGAATCCGCTTGTGCATGTCCGGATCTTCGGGGACAAAAGGCCACCGCACGACACCCTGAAGGTCCTCCACCGCGTCGGGGCTCGAGTCATGCACGAAGTAACTCAAGGCCCTGGCGCCCCGGCTGAGCGCAAGATTCGTCATGAGCCGCATCTGCTCGGCGTTGGGCAGGTTCCATAGGCCGGGCACCGTCTGGTCGCCGAACGCCTGCAAGACCAGCCAGAGCCGGGCCGTGTCATCCTCGGGTTGCCATTCGATCATGGGGTCGCTGAGCTCGTCGGTGATTCGGCTGGCATAGTCGTCGGCGAACATCTTCCGGATGGGGTATGAGCGGATCATGCGCACCGTGCTGCCGGCCACTTCCCAGAACTCGGGCGCCGCCCAGCCACCGAGGCAGTACAGCAGATGCTGCTGCCTGTCGACCGCCTGCTGAAAGTGCGCTTCGACCGCCTGCATGCGACCGGCATGCTCCACGTTCGGTTCGTCATCCACGTAGTAGCCGAGCAGGTTCGCCGGCGCCTGGGGTATGATCTCACGAACGTCGGAAAGCACAAAGCGTGCGGCCTCCGAGTCACTGACGTCATCGGCGCGGACCCATCGCTTGGTTCGGCCGACCGTTCCCACGATCTGCCTGCCGCCGAGGGCATCGACGAGCTCGTGCGGTGACGTGGTGAAGAACGTGTTGGCGCCGAGCTCGAACATGGACAGAAACGTCAGATCTTCCAGCACCTTGGGATTCGGGTTGAACACCCCACGGTACCAGTAGCCCGTGTAGAAGTGGACAGGAAAATAGTGGGCGGGCCAGCCCGCCTCCTCGACTTGGCCGTAACCGACCGTCAGGGGGAACAACGCGACGCCGGCATCGGATTCAGCACGGATCACGTATCGACCGGGCTCGCGCGGTGCATCGAACACCGTGCCCAAGGCATCACGAACCACCTCGCTGTGGCGGAAGATGGCCGCCTGCACATCCTCGCCGGCGGAGTGAATCCGCACTTCCGCGCCCGGGGCGACAACGTGATGGGCGGTCCGGCCACCCTCCAGTGACAGACCGGGCGAGGCGGGGCTTGCCGCAACGTCACCGTCCTCCTGGAAGCCGACCAGCACCCACTGGCCGAAGTATTCGGCCAGCGTCAGCTCATGGACACCCGGCGTGACTGGTCGACGGTACATGCGCGGGGGATTGAAGGGGCGGGGCGCCTCCGCCACGCGCATCGGGGCATCGCGATGCCACGCCTGCCAGCCATGCAATCTTTCGGTATCGGGCAGGTGGGCGAGGAACCCGAAGTCCCATGCCCACAACACGGCGATGAGATACCCGGGCCGCGCCACCTCGATCCGGATCGTCTCCTGGTTCAGCGGCACGCGCAGCGCCGGCCCGCGGCTCAGGTCGTCCGGCACATGATCCCATTGGAAGGCCTCGTTGGCGAAGATCCGCTCCTCGGCGGCGGGGCGATAGATCTCTCCGAGGTCCGTGCGATAGGCGTGCCCGGGCGGGTCGGCTGGCTGGGCCGGCGCCACGGGACCGCCAACGGTCAAGGCGGCCAGCAGCAGCGGCAGGAATGCATGGATCCATTGTCTCATGATTTGCTCTCGCGCCTGGTGTGGATCGCGGCCGTCCCCGGCCGCCGTTATTGCCCGGGTTGTTGCCGGGGGTTCAAGCCGACCACGATCCGCCGCTGGATGCCGCTGGCCACGTCGCGTACCGTCACGTACCACTGGCCCTGCTCCGCGGCGTAACCGACAAAGAACCGCTCGGAAAAGCGGCCGGACTCGGCGACGATGTTGCGCCGCAGCTCCCGCCGCTCCTGGCCATCGGGCTCGAACACGCGAACGTGAAGCACATGGGCCACCGGCTCGGCATCGACGTCGCCGGCCTGGATCTCGCCTTCAACCAGAAATGACGTCGTCTCAGCACTGGCCTGCAGAATGAGATCTCGCACCTCGTAGGGCAGCAGCGCATACAGGGCCGTGCGGGCCGGGTAAAGCACCGTCTCCACCCGATCGGAGAAGCCGCGGTACATCCCTCGCCGCACGTCGTAGATGTGCGCCTCGTGATCAAACGTAATCCATACCGGCTTGGGGCGCAGATCGGCCATGTAGATCACGTCGTCAGGCCGCAGCTTGTGATGGCGCAGCAGTGCCACGTAATGACCGCCGTCCAGATCGTAGCGTGCCACTTCGGTCACCTGGGCCCGATGGGGTGCATCGCGGCCCCGGCTGGAAACCTCGATGTCGACGGCCGGTTCGAGCCCCACGGAAGCCAACAACGCGGCCACCTGATCGCGAAGCGGCATTTCCGTGCCTTCGACCCGTGCGATCTGATAGTCCCGCGTCAGGATGTTCAGCAGCACCGCTCGCCCGTCGCCGTAACGGTGGCTCATCAGGGCAACGCTGCCACCGTCCGAACGGACACGGTAATCTGCGCCGGCCTGGACCGTCGCCCCGTCTACGGCCCAATGGCCCAGCGCCATGGCGTCCGCGGTGTGCAGGCCATCGAGTGCAATGTTTGCCCCATCGCGGCCACCATCGCGATGCACACCGAACACATCCGCCAGCATGCCGCCGTGGTCGGTGCGGGCGGTACCATCGAAAAGGCCGGGCATGGTGTCGGCAATCAGTTTGCCGCCGTCGCGCACGAACTGCCGCAGAGCATCAGCCTGCGCCTCGTCGAGCACGAGGGTCAACGGCAGCACGATCACGCGATGCTCGCGCAGTGCCTCCGCGTCGGCCAGGGCAGCCGCGGGAATCACGTCCGGGCTGTAACCCAGATCGCGCAGCAGGTAGTAGGTGCCTTCCCAGCTCTGCATGTACAGGTAGCTGTGCGAGGCGGTCATCTGCCCCTGCCATTCGGGGCG
The DNA here is from genome assembly GCA_007125385.1 of Phycisphaeraceae bacterium. Lineage (GTDB taxonomy): Bacteria > Planctomycetota > Phycisphaerae > Phycisphaerales > Phycisphaeraceae > SKPT01. The sequence continues at coordinate 6,687 of SLDI01000104.1, forward strand.
CCTCGGCAGGCCGTCGCTGAAGACGATCGTGGCGTGTTGGCTGTTGGAGCAATAGACCATGGCCATGCCGTCATTGGCGCGCCGGGCGTTGAGCAGCAGCTTCGCCGGGCCGGCCTGGAGCTCCTTGAGGTTCTCGAGCGTCCGCTCAAAGCCATCCAATGGGCTCAGATCCGGCGCCAAGAGGCGCTCGGCAAACCAGCTGGATCGGGCACTCTGCCCGCCATAGTACAGGCCATGAAGGTTGATCCCGCGCAGCACACTCCACCAGGGAAAGAACTCCTGATCGTAATATGGCCGGTAGTTGTACAAGCCGTAGCCGCCGTACCACGTGCCGTGGAGCGCCTGCGGCGCCCTTGCGGAGCGGAAGATCTCGTGAACCCAGGGATTCGGATACTGGAACACGAGGTCTTTATCCGCGGCGAGCTGCCAGAAGTCGAACCCACTGCCGGGCCAAGGCCAGCCCACGATCGAGGATCCCATGTTGGCGGGCACCTCCGGGGCGATCTCGGCGATCGCCCCGGCCAGCTCGCGCCACCATCCGGCAACCTTTGCATCCGTGAAGCGGTGATGGTCCAGCCAGTGCGCCAGGGAGCCCGCTTCAAATCGCCCCTCAGGCGGGCTCAGCACGTCCGCCCGACGGATCGGCTCAATCTGATCGAACGCCTCAATAGCCGTGTCCCATGAGAGGTTGATCCGGTCGATCACCTCGTGGCGGTCCTTCGCCCAGTCGGCGAAGGCTTCGACGCAGAACGGGCTCCAGCACGCGTCGGCGTGCATGGCCACGTAGCCGACATCATCACCGAGATAATAAAAGAGCGGCGAATACCGACCGAAGGCATCCACCGACTCCTGGATCTGGCGCAGGGCCTGCGATCGAAACCCCGGATTGCTCAGGCACGGGTGCAGGATGTTGTTCTCGTCGACACGCCCGCTGTGCCGGTAGGCGTAGATCACCGATTGCACGTTCTCGATCGCGCCAGCCTCGATGGGCCCGGGGCTGTTGCCGGTGACGATCCCGCGCATGCCCAAGCGTGCGAACTCATGAAGAAACGGCCGGGTGCGCGGATGAAAGCCTGCCCCCCCTTCCCAGGCGATCCAGTTCAGGTCGTCATGCGCCACATGCCTCTGCTCGACGAAGAACCCTCGGCGGTCCTCCGCCATGAGCCGGCCGTCGACATCGCGCAATTGCACATTCACGTAGTTGTAAAGATGCAGCGATTCCGAAAGGTCTCCGGCAAAGGTCGCGTCCACCGTGGCAGGCTGGAGCTCCCGGTTAACGTGGCGACCGTGGTTGTCGATGACCTCCATGCGCAATGTGGAGCCGGCCGGGGGCTCGTCGGACAGCCGCACACGGGCCCGGATCCGCTCGCCGACACGCTTGAACCGCTCGTCAAGCTCAATCTCGGCGATGGTCATCGGGGACCGCACCTCAACGGTGCCCAGGCTCCAGTCGCGGTCATCGCCCGGCCCTTTTCGTTGCAAGCCAACGAAATACCGCCCCGTGGGCAGCCTCGGGACATGCCGTCCCTCGGAATCGTGCCGAA
>SLDI01000039.1:0-8218 GCA_007125385.1 Phycisphaeraceae bacterium
GCGCTGCTGCGCGTCGCGGACGGGGCGCGTGTCAACGTGGGAAGCACGCTGCTGGTGCAGGGCTCGGCGGTGGTGGACTTGCCTGCCGGTGCGACGCTCAGTGGCGTGCCCGTGCGCCCGATGCTCATCGAGGGGCACATGGGTGGGATCATGGGCATCGGCGGTGGGGCGTTCGGGGCGGACTTTGCCAGCGGTGGGCCCGCCGCGTCGCTCGACATCCTCGACGGCGGTCGGGTCACCGCCTACTCGGTCGCCGCCGCCTACAACCTGGCCGACGTCGCCAGCGTCGCCGTCGCCGGCGAGGCCTCGGCACTGGAGCTCGACCGCATGACCGTGGCGGTCAACGGCCAGGCCACGCTCACCGTCAGCGACGGCGGGCGCGTCGTCATCGGCGACGTGATGAACATCGGCTGGGGCCCCGCGGCCGTTGGCCAGGTCGAGATTCGCGACGCCGAGAGCCGGCTGGAAGTCGGCTCCGAGCTGCGCGTCGGCGACGTCAGCGGCGCCACGGGAAGCCTGGGCATCGATCAGCAGGCGATCGTCGAGGTCGCCGGCACCGTGCTGGTGCGGCCGACCGGTCGCGTCGACGTGCTGGACGGCCGCTTGGAGGTTGGAACGCTCAGCAGCGCCGGCCGGGTTGCGCTGGCAAGTGCCGGGCAGCTCAGCATCGCCGGCGACCTGGAGCTCGAGGCCGGCTCGACGTTGAGCATCGGCATCCACGGGGCCGGCCACGGGTGGGTCGAGGTTGACGGCCTGGCCAGCCTCGGCGGAACGCTTGCGCTCGCCCCGGCGCCCGGGGCCCCGGTCCACGACGAGCTCACGCTGCTGACAGCCGCCGGCATCGATGGCCAGTTCACCGTGGTGCTTGACGATGCGGTCGTCGGCCGATGGCACGCCTTGGTGCGACATGAGCCGGATCGCGTCCTCGCCACGCTCTACCTGCTCGGCGACATGAACCTCGACGGCGTCGTCGACACTGGCGACGTGGCGCCGTTCATCCTGGCATTGACCGACCCCGGCAGCTACATGAGCCAGTATGGCATCGATCAGGAGACGATGATCGCGCTGGGCGACATCAACCGGGACGGCGCCTTCGACACCGGCGACGTGGCGCCATTGGTGCAACTGCTCGTCGGCGGCGGTTCGCAGAGCGTGCCGGAGCCGGGCTCGCTGGCGCTGTTGGGGCTCGGGGCAATGGCGCTGCTGCGGCGCAGTCGCCCATGATGCGCTTCCGCCAACACCTTCGGCGCATAGGCAACAGGGCCCCCTGCGCGTCGGGCGCAAGTGGCCGCGCCGGTCGCCGCAGATTTACCCGAATCTCGCGCCGCGTGGCCCTCGCCGCCGCAGCAGCATCAACCCACCCACGCCCAGCAGCGCGTGCCGCACCGCATCGCCGGGCAGCAGCAGGGTCATGTTGCCCGGTTCGCGACCTTGTAACTCGATGTAATAGTCTCCATCCAACCTGTAGATGCCAAAGTGATTGGGCCCCTCTTCATTTCCAAGAAACGTCCCGTCGGTGAACATGAGCTGATCGCCTGGCCCATACTTCGAGTGCTTGTAGAGCGTGAAGGCGAATGGCCATGACGGGTCTCCGCGGAAGTGAAAGGTGATGCTGCCCCGGGCCCGGCAGCGATGCGGGAGCCCCCATGGCTCGATGGTGCTATCAAGTCTACCGCATTTCCGGTCCTCGCCAAGGCTGAAGTTCTACGGACTCGGCGCATGTGCTTGCCCATCTTCACGGCCGGCGGCGGGCGAGTTACCAACCGCCGATTTCCCTTGCCACGCCGTCGCCGGATCGGGCACACTCGGGGCATCGGAGCGAGCCGTCCGACCGGTTCGCGGCTCTTGCCGTGTAGGGCGACGTTCAAGTGTGGCAAGGCGACGGGATCCGGCCGGGGGGACGCGTTCTCCCGCTGGAAAAGTCGTCCTCTGGCAAGCCGGTCGAGGTGCCCTGCCTGTAAACAAGCTCAGCATCGGGCTGGCCGGGGGTCAACTGGGGAATCCCGGTTCGTGAGAGACTGGGGGAGGGGGCCTGCGAATGACCTGGCCAACGGTCGATGCAGATTCGGCGCTCTTCGTGATCCATCAGCAGGGCGATGGACCAAACGCGAAAGTTTGCCGATCGGGCCCATTTCAATGCCGGCCTCGGCGGGCCCTCGGTTACAATGACACGCACGAGTCGGGGGCACATGCATCCGGCCTCCACGTCCAGGCCACAACGCTGACGCCAGAAGGGACGCATCGTTCGTTCCGCCACACCGGTGGTGCGCGCCGACCGGCGGGGCCTGTTCGTCCACGGCCCTGGCCCAAGGCGAGCGAGGACATACGGACCGACCGCCGCCGCTGGCACGCCTGGGCGGTGCGCACCCCGGCCGGGGCGGCCCGTCCACAACGGAGGAACGTGACAATGAAGCTTCTCATGCTTCGGACCCGCGGCCGTCGCGCGGGGCGATCGTTTGCTGTCCTCATGCTGGTGATGTCGGCCTTCCCGGCGCACGGGGCCCAGGTCATCACGGCGGACTTCACGCAATCCGGCGGCACGTTCACGGTTGATCCGGCCGGCGAGTTGATCGTCACCGGCTCAAGCTCGCCCCGGCTGACGCTCACCGGTGGCGCCAACACCATCGGTGTGCAGGGCGTCACCATCGGCACCACGCAGATCCCCCTGGTGGGCGCCAGTGGTCGGCTGCTTGTCGAAGCGGGCAGCACGCTGACCAACGGCGGCTTCTTCATCGACGCCAACCTCGCCCTCGAGGCCCGCACCACCGGCACGGCCACCATCACCGGCGCGAACGCGACCTGGGCCAACGACTGGCATCTCTACGTCGGCCGCGGCGGCAGAGGCACGCTCGACGTCCAGGATGGTGGGAAGGTCAGCAGTTTCTTCGGGTATCTCGGTCACGACGCCGGCTCGGACGGCAGAGCCACCGTCACCGGCGCCGGCTCCACCTGGACGAACGAAGGGCAACTTGAAGTCGGCCGCCATGGCACCGCAACGCTCAACATCGCAGACGGCGGACACGTCTCCAACACGTTCGCTCAGCTCGGCTTCTTCGCCGGCAGTAACGGCACCGTCAACATCCTCGGCCCCGACTCCCTCTGGACCAACAGCCAGACGCTCACGGTCGGCCACAACGGCATCGGTCTGCTCGATGTCCGGGCCGGTGGTCAGGTCCAGGGCCACACGGGCTGGCTCGCCGCCAACCCCGGCTCCAGCGCCGCCGTCACGGTCGCTGGCAGCGGTTCAACATGGACCAACGCGCAGAACGTTCAGGTCGGCAGCTTCGGCACCGCCACGCTTGACGTCTGGAACGGCGGTCACGTGAGCAACGCCACCGGGCTCGTCGGCTTCGCCGTCGGCTCTCACGGCACCGCCACCGTCACGGGCGCCGACTCTCTCTGGACCAACACCCAGACACTGCGCGTCGGCCACGCCGGCACCGGCACGCTCAACATCGAGAACGGCGCGCAGGTCGCCGGCCCCGTCGGCTACATCGGCTACATGGCCGACGGCAACGGCACCGCCAACCTCACCGGCAACGGCTCCGCCTGGACCAACTCCACGAGCTTCCACGTCGGCCAATCGGGCACCGGCACGCTCAACGTCGAGAACGGCGCGCAGGTCACCAGCCCCGTCGGCTACATCGGCTACAACGCCAGCGGCAACGGCACCGCCAACCTCACCGGCAGCGGCTCCGCCTGGACCAACTCCACGAGCTTCCATGTCGGTCAATCGGGCGCCGGCACGCTCAACGTCGAGAACGGCGCGCAGGTCACCGCCCCCATCGGCTACGTCGGCTACAACCCCGGCTCAACCGGCACCGTCACCGTCGCCGGCAGCGGCTCCGCCTGGACCAACACCAACAACCTCTACGTCGGCTTTGAAGGCACAGGCAACCTCAACGTCCACGACGGCGCCCACCTCACCAACAACGTGTGGGGCTACATCGGTTTCAATCCCGGCTCCAACGGCGCGGTTACCGTCGCCGGCCCGGACTCCACCTGGACCATCCACCACGGAATCGTCGTCGGCAACCTCGGCACCGGCACGCTCCTCGTCCAGGACGGCGGCGAAGTGGCCGGCGGCTTCACGATCATCGGCGAGGGCAGCGGGTCCGACGGCACCGCCACCGTCACCGGCCAGGACGCAACCTGGAGCATGGGCAGTCTCCACGTGGGGTTTTCCGGCACCGGAACGCTTGTCGTCGAAGATGGCGGCCACGTCTCCAACGGCGAAGCCATCATCGGCCACTTCGAGGGCGCGGAAGGCTCCGTCACCGTCGCCGGCGAAAACGCGACGTGGACCAGTGGCAGCGAACTCCTGGTCGGGTTGTTCGAAGCCACCGGCAGCGTCACGGTCCAGGACGGCGGGCAGGTCACCAACACGCTGGCTGACCTCGGCGTCGAGGCCGGCTCCACCGGCACGGTCACCGTCACCGGCAACTCGTCACAATGGACCAGCTCGCTTGCCCTCTACGTCGGATCCTCCGGCACCGGCACGTTGAACGTCCAGGATGGCGGACAGGTCACCAATCCGTCCGGCTACCTTGGCCGCATCCACGACAGCCAGGGTACCGCGATCGTCACCGGCGAAGGCTCAACCTGGCTCAACACCGCCAACCTCGTTCTCAGTGGCTGGACCCTGTTCAACAGCAGCACCGGCGCCGCCGAGTTGACCATCGCCGACGGCGGCGCGGTCCACGTTGGCGGCACGCTGCGCATCCACGTCGGCGGCACCGTCAACCTTCAGGCGGCCGGTGCGATCCACACCCACCACCTCGATCTCACCGGCGGCGGCGTCCTTGACTGGACCGGCGGCACGCTCGCCATCACCGGCGACGTCCCCGGCGACCTCGACGTCCCCGCCGCCGGCATGCTCGCCGGCACCGGCAGCGTGCTCGGCGACGTCGACAACGCTGGCATCGTCAGCCCCGGCCAATCATTCGGCACGCTCACCATCGAAGGCGACTACGCGCAGCAGGCGACCGGCTCGTTACGGATCGCCGTGGCGGGGATCAGCGCCGGTCAGCACGACCTGCTCGCGGTTGGCGGCACGGCCACGCTCGCGGGCACGCTGGAACTCGACCCGGCCACCGGAGCTCCGGCCTGGCAGGCGCTGACGGTCCTCACCGCCGCCTCGCTCGACGGGGCGTTCGACGACCTGACCCTGGCCGGGGCCGCGCCCCATCGCTGGGGAGCATCAATGGTGCACCAGGCCGACCGCGTGCTGGTCACGCTCAACCTGCTCGGAGACATGAACTTGGACGGCGTGCTCGACACGGGCGACGTCGCGCCGTTCGTCCTGGGCCTGACCGATCCGGCGGCGTACGAGGCGACGTACGGCATCGACCCGGCCTGGCCCGGCGACGTCAACCAGGATGGCGCCTTCGACACGGGCGATGTGGCCGCTTTCGTGCAGTTGCTCGTCGACGGCGCCTCGACGGCGGTGCCGGAGCCGGCGGCGGCGACGCTGTGGCTGCTGGGTGCGGTGGTGCTGCTGCGGCCGGGGCGGGGTCGCCGCGGCGGCGGTCGTTCCTGACGCTCCGCCGGCGTTGACACGGGGCGGCCAATGGGCGAGACTCATTGTGCCGGGGCTCGTGCACCTGTCAACGCGAAGGGAACCCATCATGCTCAACCACATGCGTCCGTTCATGCTCGGCCTGGCGGCTTCGGTGCTCTGGGCGGCGTCCGCCTCGGCCACGACCTACTACGTCGACTTCGCCGACGGTGACAACAGCGCCGACGGCCAATCCCCGCAAAGCGCGTGGAAGCACGCCCCCGGCGACCCCAACGCCACGGACAATCCCGCCGCCGTCGACCTTCAGGGCGGCGACACGGTGATCTTCCGCGGCGGCGTGGCGTACCACGGCTCGCTGCGCATCGAGGCCTCCGGCGAGCCGGGCAACCCCATCACCTACGACGCCAACACCCAGGGGACCTTCGGCCAGGACCGGGCCATTCTCGACGGTGGCCGGGTCGTCGAAGGCTGGCAACGCGCCCAGAGCGCCGACGAGGTCGGGGGCAACCCGCGCTGGCAGGAGATCTTCTACGCCGACTTCGACCTGGACATTTCCAGCAACGTCGACCCGGACCAGTTCGTCACCCATCGCAAGGCCCCGCGCGACACGCAGGCGCCCTGGCAGCGCGTGATCCTCGTCGACGGCGACGACGGCCTGCTGCCGATCGCCCAGAGCCCCAAGCCCTCGGACCCGTTCTACCCTGACCTGCCGCGCGACTTCTACCGCTCCGAGCATCGCCTGGAGGTCGACGAGGATCGCGGGATCAGCATTCTCATCGACGAGCAGAACCTCACCGCCGAGGACCCGGACCACTACGACGGCATGACCATCGGCGTGCACGGGGGCAACAACCACGTCTACTTCGCCCCGGTGCGCGGTTACGACCCGGACGAGCACCGGCTGATCATGCCGCAGTTCAACCCCAGCCGCTACGACCAGACCCGCTACGCGCTCTACAACGTGCCGGGGCTGATCGAGAACCCCGGCGAGTGGGCGATCCGTCCGCTGGGCGACGGCCGGTCGCGCATCTATCTGCTGCCGGACCGCGTCGTCGACGGCGAGCCGGACAACATCGGCTATCCCGTCAAGGAAACGGCCGTGACCATCCGCAACGGGGCCTCGCACATCGCGGTGCGCGGGTTCCTGATCCAGCGCTACTCCGGTGGCCAGGGCGGGGTGTCCGTGGCCCGCAACGACCCGCGCTCGCAGGGCATCACCGTCGCCGGTTGCGAGATCCGCTTCGTCGCCGGCCACGCCGGCATCGGGCCCCACCACGCCGACGACGTGATCATCGAAAACAACTACATCCACCACAACCCGGGCTGGACGACCGCGCTGTTCATCAACCGCGTCAACGGCTACGAGGTGCGCAACAACTACCTCTACAAGAACTCCGGCAGCGGCATCCGCCACTACGAGGCGGAGAACGGCGTGCTCGCGAACAACTACGTCCTGGAGCACTTCGGCATGCACGCCAGCGCCGTCAACGTCTACGAGGGCTGCGAGAACGTCCTGCTCGAAGGCAACTACATCCAGGGCACCTCCCCGATCAACCGCAACGCCGAGAACATCACCTTCCGCAACAACGTCATTGACGCCATGGGGCGATCGGCCGTGACCGTGCCGATCTGGCAGTCCGGGCGGACGCGCGGGCGGGACGTGGAAAACATCACGTTCGAGAACAACACCTTCGTCCGGACCGGCGACGCGGGCTGGGCGTCAGCGATCTTCGGCCAGTCGGGCGCCAGCACCCCGCGGGGGCTCGTCGTCCGCCACAACGTGATGGACCGGCCTTACGGGCAGCTCGAGGGCACGTTCGAGCAGAACATCTACCTCCGCGAGCCGGGTTCCGAATTCATGGGTGAGGGCAACCTGGTCATCGACGACCTCGAGCAGTTGTTCATCGACCCGGAAAACGGCGATTTCCGCCGGCGACCGGACGGGCCGATGATGGACGCCGGCGCGGACGTGCCGCCGCCGCCGGGCCCGCCGGTGATGGAATGACCTCGTTCGCGCCACCATCGATCCACCCCCCGAGCCCTCCCTCCCGGGAGGGCTTTTTCATTCATACTGCTGCCGGCATGCCATCGACAAGGCGATGCACGGCCTTGTCAGTGCGTTACGGCGATTCGCACGGACAAGCTCCGCGGCCTCCCTTGTCAGCCCCCCGACGACGAACACCCGTGACGCACGTTATTGATCCTGGAATGGTTGCACGAACCCCAAGTCGTGAGGTGCCACGGCTTGTCCCGAAGGGCAAGCCGTGCACTTGCCGACGATCGCACGGCTTGCCGCTTCGCGGTCAAGCCGTGGCCATCCAGTTTTCCTCGGCCCCGGACAGCCTGAAACGTATACCGCCGGCTCCGCTTGCGCCAAGGAAAAATTCAACTGTTTAGGACTACAACGCTGAGTGATGAAGAGGCTAGACACAGATGAACACAGATTTTCGGGGTGTTGGACACCGCGGCCTTATCCCCGGTAACCCACGAGCCGGTTCGACGCGTCGTAGGTGTAGCCATGCAGGCCGTCGTAGGTGAGGTTGCCGGCGGCGTCGTGGGCGAGCGACTTTTCGGTGATTCGGTTGTCAAGGAGCGTCGTGTGTCCATTCTACCATCCAGCCTTTGCCTGGGAATAGCGACCAGCTTCGCACTCCGCTTGCCAGTGGGGCCCGGCGTCAATCAATGACTCCCGACCCTCCC
>SLDI01000460.1:0-8105 GCA_007125385.1 Phycisphaeraceae bacterium
CGATGGACTGCATCCCGCGGATCACGCGGGCGCAGAAGGTCGACGCGCTCAGCGCCATGGCCAACGCGGCCGGCTACCGCGCAGTCGTCGAGGCGGTGGAGCACTATCCGCGCTTCCTCGCCGGGCAGACGACGGCCGCGGGCTCGCTCAACCCGGCGAAGGTGCTCGTGATCGGCGCCGGCGTGGCGGGGCTGGCGGCGATCGCCGCGGCACGCGGGCTGGGGGCGATCGTGCGCGGCTTCGACCCCCGGCCCGAGGTCGGCGACCAGGTGCGCAGCCTCGGCGCCGAGTTCCTCGAAGTCCCCATCAAGGAAGACGGCAGCGGGACGGGCGGCTACGCCAAGGCGGTGTCGGAGGCCTTTCTCGAAGCCGAAATGAAACTCTTCGCGCAGCAGGCGATGGAAGTGAACATCATCATCTGCAGCGCGCTGGTGCCCGGCCGCGAGGCGCCCAAGCTCATCACGGCGGGGATGGTCGAGTCGATGCGCGAGGGCTCGGTAATCGTCGATCTCGCCGCTCAGCAGGGGGGCAACTGTACCCTGACGCAGCCGGACCAGGTCATCGTGCATCAGGGCGTGCGGATTGTCGGCTACACGGACATGCCCAGCCGCATGGCGATCCAGACGAGTTGGCTCTACGCCTCGACGGTGACGAACATGATCGAGGAGATGGGCGGGGCCGAGGGATTCCGGGTGGATCTGGACAACGAGATCGTGCGCGGCGCCCTGGTCACGCACGAGGGGCGGATCATGTGGCCGGCGCCGGTGCCCGAGCGCAAGGTGGAGTTGCCCGCCCAGCCGTGGAACGAGAGCTCGACGCCCGAGCCTGCCGCCGCGGGGGGCAAGGGGGCCGGGCGTGGGCTCGCCGGGCTCTTCTGGCTGGCGGCGGCGGCGGTGGCGATCGTGGCGGTGGGCTGGGCGGCGCCGGAGGCGTTTCTCAAGCATCTGACGGTGTTCGTGCTGGCCTGCTTCGTGGGCTGGCAGGTGGTCTGGAACGTGACCCCGGCGCTGCACACGCCGCTGATCAGCGTCACCAACGCGGTGAGCGGGATCATCATCCTCGGCGGCATGCTGCATCTTTCCGGGGCGCTCTCGTCGCCGGCGACGATCCTCGGCATCGTGGCCGTGCTCATCGCCGCCATCAACATCTGTGGCGGATTCCTCATTACCCGGCGCATGCTCGCCATGTTCCACAAGTAGCTTGCCATGGCCAGCAACCTTGTCACGATTGCCTACATCTTCGCCGCGGGGCTGTTCATCCTTTGCCTGTCGGGGCTGGCGCACCCGGAGACGGCCCGGCGGGGGATCCTCTTCGGAATCGTCGGCATGGTCATCGCGCTGGGCGCGACGGCGGCGAGCGAGGCGTTCACGGGCTATGCCATTCTCGTGGCCGTGTTCCTGCCCGCGGCGCTGATCGGCCTCGTGGTGGCGTCGCGGGTGAAGATGACCGAGCTGCCGCAGCTCGTGGCGATGCTGCACAGCTTCGTGGGGGCCGCGGCCGTGCTGGTGGGCTTCGCGACGCTGCTGGACCACGAGGCGCCCGAGGCGGGCGCTGCGGCGATCATCCACTCCACGGAAATCTTCGTCGGCGTGTGCATCGGGGCCGTGACGTTCACCGGCTCGGTCGTCGCCGCGGGCAAGCTGCACGGCGTGATCTCGGGCAAGCCGCTGCTGATCCCCGGCCGGCACGTCATGAACCTGGCGATATTGATCGCGGCGATCGGGCTGGGCGCGGCCTTTGCCCTCTCCAGCGGCGACGTCGGGGCCCAGCTCGTGCCGCTGTACATCGCCACGGCGATCACCGCGGTGCTCGGGGCGCACCTGGTCGGCGCCATCGGCGGAGCGGACATGCCGGTGGTCGTGTCGATGCTCAACAGCTACTCGGGCTGGGCGGCCGCGGCGGCGGGTTTCATGCTCTCAAATGATCTGCTGATCGTCACCGGGGCATTGGTCGGCAGCAGCGGCGCAATCCTGAGCTACATCATGTGCCGCGGCATGAACCGCTCGTTCATCAGCGTCATTCTCGGCGGCTTCGGTAGCGGCGAGGGCACAGTCGCCGAGGGAGCGGAGGGTGAGACCACGCCCATCGACGTGTCACAGACGGTCGCCCTGCTCAACGACGCCCGGCGAGTGGTGATCGTGCCGGGCTATGGCATGGCCATCGCGCAGGCCCAGCATGCCCTGGCGCGGGCGACGAAGCTCATGCGGGGTCGTGGCATTGACGTGCGCTTTGCCATCCATCCCGTGGCGGGGCGGCTGCCCGGGCACATGAACGTGCTGCTGGCCGAGGCGGGCGTGCCTTACGACATCGTTCACGAGATGGACGAGGTCAACGAGGATTTCCCGGAGACGGACGTCGTGCTGGTCATCGGCGCCAACGACATCGTCAATCCCAGCGCGATCGAGGATCCCAACAGCTCGATCGCGGGCATGCCGGTGCTGGAGGTGTGGAAGGCCAGGACCGTGATCGTGCTCAAGCGGAGCATGGCCAGCGGATACGCGGGCATCGGCAACCCGCTGTTTGTCCGGCCGAACACGCGGATGCTCTTCGGTGACGCGGGCGAAAACGTCGATGCCCTGCTGGCGGCGTTGGAAGGGGCGCCGACGCCATCAGGTACCGTCGCCGCCTGAGCGTCCTCATGCTCGAGCCCTGTCCGGCGCGGCGGCCTGGGCGGGGTTGGGCGCGTCGAGCGGGTGGAGCGTCATACCGGCCTGCCGGGTATGAGCGGTCAAACCACCTCGCGTGCGTCGATCGGCGGGCGGGGTCGGCGGACTGAAGGCCATCAAGGTTCGTTGTCGGGCGCGGCCATGCCGGCGGCGGCGGTGGGTCGGCGGATGTGTGACAGCAGCGTCTCGACCGGGCTGCCCTTGCTGACGAAGGCGTCGGCGCCGACCTCGCGCATGACCTGGGCCATGTCGGCGTCGCTGTACATCGACAGGCCGATCACGCGCACCTTGGTGTCCTGGGCGGTGATGTGGCGTGTGGCCTCGACGCCGTCGACGCGCGGCATGATCACGTCCATGAGCACGACGTCGGGCTGGAGGCGCTGGGTCATGTCGATGGCCTCCTGGCCATCGCTGGCCTCGCCGATGACCTCGATGTCCTGCTGGGCGGCGAGGGTGCGTGCCAGGCCCTCGCGGACGACAGGGTGGTCGTCGGCCAGCAGGACACGAATGAGACGGTCGGGTTGGTCGCGAGCGGGAGCCTGGGGCGGCGCGGCGGCGGCGCGTTCGTGCCGGCCGTTGTCGGCCGTGGTCGCGGGGCCGGCGGGCTTGACCAGGGCGTGGCGCGGAGCGGTGATGCGAACGCGGCATCCCTGGCCCGGGGCGGTGTCGACGTCGAGCTGGCCTTCGATCAGGCCCAGGCGTTCGCGCAGGGAGAGCAGGCCGAAGCCCCCGGTGCCGGCCGCGGGACGGTTGAGGATGGCGGGGTCGAAGCCCTTGCCGTTGTCCGCGATGGTGATGCGAACGCCCTGGCTGTTGGCCTGGCTCATGACCAGCCGGGCGTGCTTGACGCCGGCGTGCTTGGTGACGTTGAACAGCAGCTCGCGGGCGGCGTGGAAGAGCATGAGCCGGACGGTTTCGGACTCGGGCTCGGCGTCGGGGTCGATTTCGGCGTCGACCGCCAGGCCGTACTTCTCGTCCATGCGTGTGGCGAGCCAGCGGAGGGCGGCGGCGAGCCCGGCGTCGAGGAGAATGGGCGGGTTGAGCTCGACGGCAAGGGTGCGCGAGATGTCCAGGACCTGGTCGAGCAGGCTCTGGACGCGGGCGCGCTGGTCGTCGAGCTGGTGTTCGGTGAGGCCTTCGACGTGCATCTTGGCGCTGACGACGACCTGCTGGAGGTGGTCGTGCAGCAGCCGGGCGACACGGGCGCGTTCGCGTTGCTCGGCCTGGCTGAGCTGGCCGGCGAGCTGATGGAGGCGTTGGGCGCGGTCTTCCAGGGCGTCACGCAGTCGTTGGCGTTCGAGGGTGTAGCGGATGCAGCGATCGAGGGTGGGGGCGTCGAGGCGGTCCTTGAGCAGGTAGTCGGCGGCGCCGGCCTGCATCGCCTGGATGTCGACCTGGCGGTCGTGGATGCCGGTGAGCATGACCATGGGCTTGCGGCAGCCGCGGGCGACCGCTTCCTGGAGCAGCTCCAGTCCGCTGCCGGTGTCCAGGCCGTGGTCGATGAGGTAGATCTCATGCTCCTGGCGCATCAGCGCTTCGAGCCCGGCCTGGTAGGTGCGGGCCCATTGCAGCTCGACCACCCGGTCCTGCACGGCGGTGAGCAGATAGCGCGTGACGACGTAGCTGTCCTCGTCGTCGTCGATCAGCAGAATGGGAAGCGGTTGCCGGGCCATCGTCAATGCTCCTGCGCCTGGCAGCCGGGCAGCGCCACGATGCCCAGCCAGTATTGCCCGATGATCTTCATCGTTTCAACCAGTTCATCGAGTGTTACAGGCTTGGTGATGTAGGAGTTCACGCCCAGGTCGTAGCTGCGGATCACGTCCTCCTCGGCGCGGGAGGTGGTCAGCGCGATGACGGGGATGCAGCGCAGCGACGGGTCGGACTTGATCTCGGCCAGGGCCTGTCGGCCGTCCTTGCGCGGCATGTTCAGGTCCAGCAGGATCAGCCCGGGGCGCGGGGCGGCGTCGGGGGCGGCGTAGGGTCCCTCGCGGCGGAGGTACTGCATGAGCTGCTCGCCGTCCTCGACGAAGCGAAGGTCGTTGATCACACGGTTGCGCTCGAGGGCGTGGTGAGTCATCATCTGGTCGTCGGGGTCATCGTCAGCCATGAGGATGGTGATGGGCTTGGCCTCGGTTACGGCGTCACGGGTCATTTCCGTCTCCCTGGGGGTCGGGGGGCTCGCAGGGCAGGGTCACGATGAAGGTGGCGCCCTGCTCCGGTTGGCTCTGGACGTCGATGCGGCCGCCGTGGCGTTGGGCGATCTTCCAGCACACCGCCAGGCCGATGCCCGTCCCTTCGTAGGGGCTGGAGCGGCCGTGCAGTCGTCGGAAGGGGGTGAACAGCCCGCCCTGGTGCTCCGGCGCGATGCCGATGCCGTGGTCGCGCACGAACAGCCGGCAGCCGCGGGCCTGGCCGTTGCCCGCTCCGGGCGCGTGCCCGTCAAGCGACTCGGCCCAAAGCTCGACGCGTGGCGGCTCGTTGGGCCGATGGAACTTCAGGGCGTTGGCGATGAGGTTCTGGAGCAATTGCCGCATCTGAAGCGGGTCCGCGTCGAGTGTGGGCAGGTCGTGGACGATCACCTCGCCATCGGTCTGCTGGATGCGCATCTCCAGGTCCGAAAGCACCTCCTGGGCGATCTGGTTCAGATCGACGCGCTCGAAGGGGCTGGCCTTGGTCGTGATGCGCGAGTAGGCCAGCAGGCCGTCGATGAGATCGCGCATGCGATCGACCGCGGCGAACATGCGTTGGAGGAAGTCGCGGCTTTGCTCGTCGAGCTTGTCGCCGGCGCTTTCCTGGAGCATCTTGCCGAAGCCCTGGACCTTGCGCAACGGCTCCTGGAGGTCGTGCGAGGCGATGTAGGCGAACTGCTCGAGCTCCTCGTTGGAGCGTTTGAGGGCGGCGGCGGTGCGTTGGAGCCTTTCCTCGGCGTGCTGGCGTTCGGCGATCTCGCGACGGAGCTGCTCGTTGGCGTCGCGCAGCCGGCTGGTGCGCTCGCTGACGCGTCGCTCCAGCGTCTCGTTCATGGTGCGCAGCTTCTCGGCGGCGTCCTTCTCGGTGGTGATGTCGATGCACGCGCCGACGTAGCCGGCGAAGCTGCCGTCGGCGAGGAAGCGCGGCATGGCCTCGTCGAGGATCCACCGGTATTGGCCGTCGATGCGGCGCAGGCGGTACTCCATGCGGAACGGCTCGCGGGAGTCGAACCCGCGCTCGTAGCTCGCGCGGACGCCTGGCCGGTCCTCGTCATGGATGCTCATCAGCCAGCCGTCGCCGCGTTCCTGCTCGAGCGTGCGGCCGGTGAAGCTCAGCCACTGGCGGTTGACGTAGGTGCAGCGTTTTTCGGCGTCGGACATCCAGATCATCGCCGGCGTGGCGTCGCTGATGCGTCGGAAGCGGCGCTCGCTCTCGCGCAGCTCGGCCTCGGTGCGGCTGCGGTCGATGGCCTGGCCGAGCACGTTGGCCAGGGCCTGGAGGAATGCCACGTCGTACGGCGAGAAGGACTGGGGGCGTGTCGAGTGCACGCACAGCACGCCGAAGCGGCCATTCTGCGGGCGATTGTGGCTCTCGGCGTGGATGATCGTGCTCATGCCGCTGGCGACGCCGTGCTCGAGGAGCAGGGGTGAGCCGGCGAAACGGGTTTCGGCGGCGAGGTCCTCGACGACCACCGGCTCGCCGGCGTGGAGCGTGTAGCCGACCTGGTAGCGCTGATCGGCGGGCAGCGTGGTTCGTCCGACGTGGCCCGGGTTCCAGCCGACGCCGGCGCGCAGGAGCAGGCGGTCGCCCTGCGAGTCGAGCTCCATGACCTTGGCGTACTCGGCGTCGAGCTCGCTGGTGGCGATCTCGCAGATGCGCTGCATCAGCTCACGCTCCGGCACGCCGCTGAGCGCCGCGACGCCGAGCTGGGCGACGGCGGCCTGCTGCCGCTCGCGCACGGCGCGTTCGCTGGCCTCGAGCCCGATGCGCTCGCTGCGGTTGATGATCGTCCCCAGCAGCACCACGAGCAGCGCGGTGCCCGTGACGCCGCTGGCCAGGACGGTCACCGGCATCAGGCTACGCGCTGCACGCAGGTACTGCTGGTCCGGAGCGCTGATGAGGCGCCACTCGCGTCGGCCGAGTTCGATGGCCTCGGTGTGGCTGATGTCCGCGTCGGCGGCGATCTCTTCGGGGCCGTACAGCAGCACCGGCTGGCCCGGGCCCGAGTCGTCCCAGATCTGGATGTTGATGTGGTGGGGCCAGAAGTGGCGAAGGTCGACGCCCTCGACGATGGTGGGGATGCGGAAGGCGCCGGCGACGAAGCCGTCGAGCTCGATGGCGCGGGGGTCGCGCGGGTGCTCCGGGCGATGCACGTAGCCGAACACCCACACAAGCTGTTCGTGAATGGGCGGGGTGGCGACCAGCTCGCCGGTGCGCCGCGCCTCGGCCATCGCCAGCCGGGCGGCCTCGAAGCTTGACAGGTCCAGGCCCCACAGCACGTGGCCCTCGGTCCAGGGGGCGATGTAGTGGATGGGCGTGTAGACGTCGCGATCGGGGGCGCGGCGGAACCCGTCGTCGGTCAGCTCGCGGACCTGGTAGCCCTGGATCGGCGGCGCCGGGTGGCGATGGGGCGGGTCCTCCGGCCGGGGCTGGGCGTCCACGGGGCGGAGATAGACGCTCTCGGGCAGCTCGGTGGTCTCGTGGATGAGGCGCTGGTCGTGGTCGATGCGCGGGATCCATTGCACACTGTCGACGGCCCGATGGTAGCGCAGCAGGTGGTCGCCGAAGATCTGAAACTGCTGCCAACTGACCTGCTCCGTGCCCACGAACAGGCCGGCGAGCGAATGGACGGTCTCGAAGTTGGTGCGGACGCGGCGCTCCACGGTCTGGGTCATCTCCTGGGCGCGCAGCTCGAAGTCCGACATGATGAGCTGGCGCTCACGCGCTGCGATGTACTGGAAGAGCGTGACGGAGATGATCAGCCCCAGCGCGCCCACCATGAGCACCGGCCACCATCGTCGGTAAGGCACCGACCGACTCCGGGTTGTCGCGCGGTTCATCATTGGACTCCGAGCGAGCCCGCTTCGCTTCTCCGTCGCTCGGGCCAGCGCAAGCGCATTGGCTGGCAACCCAATGGTAGGCAGGGTCCCGTGACCCGTCGCGCGGAAATGTCTTGGTTTGGCGCCCGGCCGCGCTCATGACGTGCCGGGGCATCGCCGGGCGCCGCTGGGGGATGCCCCGAGCGGCAGGGGCGCCTTGTGGGCAGCGTCTATCGGGAAGCGGCGCTCCGCTCGACCCACCCGACAACGGAAGTTCACGGCGTTCAGTGGCACGCAACGCCGTGAACGCTGGTTGTAGGGTGGGTAGAGCGAAGCGAAACCCACCAGTCTTGCCGTGGATCCACGAGCATCGCGGTGGGTTTCGCTGCGCTCTACCCACCCTACATCAGCGCCGCCACGCGTAAAGTTC
>SLDI01000016.1:0-8087 GCA_007125385.1 Phycisphaeraceae bacterium
TCAGTGGGTGACACCAGCCACTGTGGGCGACGCCAACGAAGATCAGCACGTCGGAGGCACGATCCGGCAGTTCGTTGACCAGCTCCCCCCGCCGGCTGGCGCGACCTGACGCCAGCGCCACCATCCCGTCGAGCATGTTCAGCCACAGCCGCACGTAGCACAGCAACGCCGCGGGGATCAGCAGCCACGGCCAAGTCCCGCTTTGCCAGAAGCACGCCGCCGCGGCCGCCGCCGCCACGATCGATGCATAGGAGACCAGGTCCGGATGAATGTTGTGCCGAACGCACCACCGCACGCTGGCATCAGCGGTCGCGCGGAATGTCGTGGCGATCGGCCGTCGCGATGCGGGCTGGTAGACGGTCATGCTGGTCCTGCGGCCAAGGTCGATCACTGGTGTTCAGGACGATGCATTGCCAACGCCCATGAGATACATCCCCAGCACCAGCAGCAGCATGCCCAGCAGATGCACCGGGCGGATCGGCTGAGCGTAGAACACCATACCGAATATGGCCGCCCAGATGAATGTCGAGGCGTAGATCGGGTAGAGCACCGTCACGGTCCCGCCCAGCCGGAACGCCTGCGTGAACAGGATCATCACCAGGACGTAGCAGGCCATCCCCACCCACACCCAGGGCGTCGCCAGGAAACCCCACCACGGGTCAACGACGGATCGCGTCGCCCCCGCCTTGAACAGGTACTGGCCAATGGCTCCCAGAAGAGCAGCCACCAGCACACAGGCCACCGCAACCGATGATGTACGCCACATGATTCCGGGTCCAAAGATGCATGGGTTGAACAGGACCCGGCGCGATGGCGGGGCCAGCCGTCTGACGTCGCCATCCATTCTGGCCCGGGGCCGTCAACCGCACAAGGTGGTCAGCGAGGAACGAATTGCCACAGCCGGCCCGGTAACGGGGGGCGACGACGAAGCACCTGCCGTAAGCGAGGTGCATTTGGCTCGCCAAGCATGGGCTCGCCGTCGATGGCGACGGTGGGGTCGCCGACGAAGTGGAACTCCGAGTCGTTCATCCGCCACGGCCCGCGGTGGGCGTCGCCGGCAGCGACCTCGACGGGCTCGGCCCAGGTCACGGGTCATGTGGCGTCGGCACCGTGCGGCCCTGTCTCGCTGGCTCCGTTCGCGCAGGCGATGGTGGAGACGATGGCCGTGACGAGGGCCGGGCAATGGAGACAACTCGGTGCCATGGGACTCCCCCTGCTCGATGCCCCCGATCGATCCCGCACCCGGTGGAGCCGAGGCCCTTGCGCGATCGGGGCCATCAGGCGGTCGTGCAACTCGGTCATCCCACCTACCCTTGATTCGCTGGGCTAGCGCCTATTGTGTTCCAACGCTCGTGATACTCTTCCACGAGGTCGGGTCGGATATCCACCCCTTGCCAGGCTTGGCCGGTCGAGCGCACCGGCTCATCTGGAAATTCCGCGACAAATTGTTCGGTAACCCGTATTCGCTTGTCTGAACTGCGGCGGCGAATCTCATCCAGGCGGCGTTCGAGCACAATGCACCAATCGTCAGCGCATAGGATGTAGAACGTCGGCCGGTCTGTATCCCCGCAGCCTTGGTAATCAACAAGGACAAGCACCTGATGCGGCAAGGCGACCCCCTTGCACGACGGCCAGGTTCTCCCCATCTTGGCGCGGACATTGAATTCGACCTCCCCACCAGAGAACAGAGGCGCCGTAACCTTCGACCCGCGACCAACAAACTTCAGTTCAGCACGGATCTGTCGCCGGCATAGCTCGGAGGCGACTGCGTGCTTCGCCGCCATGTTCAAGAGCTGCTTGCTCATTCTTCGTCCTCTCGAATGCCCGTATCTGTCATCCATTCTCTCGGCCACGTGAGAAGTGTCATCATTCTGCTTCTGCACTCAACTGGATATAGCCGCGACCGTGACGGTCGATGTAGTCAATCAGCTGTACCAGTGCCGCTTGCATGTCGAATGCGCCGCCTTGTACATGCAGCGAGAAAGGTCGGACCGCTCCCGCAAGGTCCGGGTATCGATCTTGCATGATCCGCGTCACGGGGGCGTGCGACTGTAGCTGCGTGCTGGCAAAGAAGGCCTTGGCGAACTCTTGCTTGAGCTGCCACGCCAAAGATGACTCGGGCGGCAGGAACTCTGGGTCAAATGCTCGTCGACGGAGGCTGAACACAATCGCTATCGCCGAATAACGGAAGAGGTAGGCTCCTCTGCCTGCCTTGCGTTGTTGATGGAACACTTTGCCAAAGTGCTCACAAAGGCGTTCGGCCGTTGGCGATGAAATTACACGCAGAGCATCCCCCCGATACCGGACCAGATGCGCCATCGCTTTGATCCAGTGAAGCTTCAACTCGCCCCGGCGAGCGAGCAGGTCTACCACCTCGGCAAACCGCGAACAATCTGCCGCGTCGCGAAGGCACCAGCCGATCGCCTCAACGACGAACTTGGGCAGCCTGGTCCCCCGCGACTGAATTGCTTCAGAAAGCAAGCCCTGAAACACAGGATGCGGGGTCGATGTGTACCCCAAGGCCCTGATGATCTGCTGCTGAACCGAATTCAACGCCATCAGCTCACGAGGTAGCTTTGTGCACAACAGTTCAACAAACTCGTCCAGCTCCGTGGCTCTGAGTCCACCCGGGGGCTGCCCCTCGCTATCAACAGCCGTGGCGTAACGTGAACCCGTCCGACGGTCACGCTTGAAGCTCTGATCCGGCGTGTTCAAAGCAGAACCGAGGGCTTCCAGCGTAGCCGGCTCGACCCTGCCCTTCCGCAGCGCTAGCAGGAGCGTCCGAATGCGGTCGTGGCAGATCCACCACCGGTTGGTACTCGCATGGCGCGGCATGAGTGGCGGGAAGGTGCGCGGCAACGCGTCCAGATACTCTTTGGGGCTCTTGCCGGTGTCCCGCATTCGTTGCCAGTTGATGTAGACGGGCCGCCGCCCAAGCGCCCCGGACTCCTCCGGCAACACCTGAACACGCGCGCGGCCCTGGGCGGGTGTAACGTGAACCCTCAAACGCACAGGGACCTTCTGTGCCGGCGGTTCCGTTGTCTCCGGCGACACCTCGCGAACATGGCGCGGATGGTCTCGTGGTTGGCGGTGGCGTCCAGGTGCCCGTGGGCGGTGAGCGGGCGCTTGCTGGAGGGGTCGACGGGAAAGACGCTGAAGCCCTCAGACGCCAACGTGAGCGCGGCACTTGTAAGAATCGACGCCTCGGCCGCGGACGGTTTAGCTTGGTTTATCGCGGCGTGTGGAGTCACGTTTCACCCCCCCATCACGCCCTTACGTGCCAAGTCGTACAAGACCCGATCCCATGCGCCCGATTCCTCGGGCTCCTGTTCCATCTCGGCCGCGATCTTCTGCCGCAGGTCCGCCGGAACCTCCGCCGCCTCGGCGTTTTTGACGGCCGCGGCCTTGGCTTGCTCAAGCGCCAGGTTGACCTCGGCGACGGCCAGCGCGCGCCGGTACGCGTCGGCCAGCACGTCGTCGCCGGGAATCAGCCGCTTGGGCAGGTGCTCGGTTAGCTTCTCCTCGATCCACTCCACGAATTGCGGGCTTGTGAACGCGTTGAGCTCGACCCGCTCGCCGCTTTGCAGAAACTCCCGCTCCTCCTCGGTGGCGATCGAATCCGCGGCGAATCCGCCCTTAAAATCGCACGTCTCCGTCGCCAGGTCATACTACTCCACGTCTTCCAGCCGTAGGCCAAGGTCGGTCACGTTGATCGCGTGCCGGAAGTCGTAGGCCACGCGCTCGTATTCGACGGCCCAATCGGACACTTGGGTAAGCCGCTGGGCGATCTCGAATCCCGCCTTGTCGAAGTCATGCACCACGAACCGAGGCACGCCGCCGTTGACCTTGCACACCTCATCGACGAATCGACGCGTGGCGACGTTGGACTGCCCCTTGTTCGATACGATGGCCACGTCGAACCGATCGGCGATGCCCGCCTCTTCCATGATCGGGCCGAACCCCTCTTTCTCGATGTAGAGCACGGCCTGATACCGTTGTCCGGCCGCGATCGACGGCCACTCAATCGGCATTTCGGGGTTGAACTCCAAAGGCTTCACGCGCCCTTGGGCTTTTTGCAGGTGCCGTTGAATCTCGATCGTCCCGCACGGCACCCGCACGTCATGGCCGGCGTTGGGAATCTCCAACGTCCCGCGCGGATCGGCGGTGATGAACCAGCCCGGTTGATGCCGGTTCATGTATTGCACCAGCAGCGTATTGGCGAAGTAGGCATATTCCAGCGTGCGCGCTGTCCGCTTGAGGAACGCGTCACGACACGCGTAGTAGAGCTGGCGTTTCGAAACGCTGTAGCGACCGTTTCCCGACGCGTGGGCGTAGGCATCGGGCAGGATGCTGGCGGCGACGTCGCTGAAATTCACCCGATCGGAGGAAACGTACCCGCGGGGGCGACGGCTACCACGCTCCTCCGCCTTACGCATCTTCGCCCACTTGCTCGTCGCGCCCTTCACCGCCTTGGCAATGTCCATTCCCTTCATCACTCGCCCCCCTTGCCGAGCAGGATCGAACTCTTGCCGCGGTCGGCGTAGCGGACGCGTGGGCAGGTGGCATGGAGCACGAGCAGGATGGGCTCGTGCCGCCCGGCCCATTGCGCGCTGAGAACGGAATCCAGGGATTCGCCAACCTCGCCCAGCTCGCGGAAGGGGTTGAGCAGTCCAGCCGAGAAATTGACGCCCGTGATGAGCCGCCGCTCGCCATACTCGCCGGCGGTGGCGTCGAGCGCGCCTTGGTGCGCTGCAAACGCCACCTCCACGATCGACGGGATATCAGCGTCCGGTCCGCTCAGCACCTTCTGATAGGCGAAGGTGTCCATCTCGCACCCGGCGGCCTCGCACCGTTGGCGGAAATGATCCTCGCCGATGAGTCCGAGCGCCCTGGGCTTGACGGGCTTGGATTCCGCCTTCATCGCGTCCAGTAGCGCCCCGATCCTGGCTTCGTCCAGCTCGCCGCCCGACGCCAGCTCCGACAGCTTGGAGCGGGACAGTTCGGTGGCGTCGGTCACGCGCTTCTGTTTCACCGTGCTGGACAGCCCCTTGAAGCCGGCCACGAACTCCCGCACGGTCCTGTCCTCGCCCCGGTCGGCGTCCCTGGCGATGCACGCGGCCACGAGGCGGGTCAGCTCCTCCACGCCATACCACCAGGCGACGGGGGGCGTGGCCGGCGTCCACTTGCGAACCGCCCACGACGCGTCCGTGGGCTCGTAGTGGCGATTGACGCGCTGGCAATTCTCCGATTCGTCCCGGATCGACGCCTGCACGGTCAGGTCCAGGTGGGGGTTGATCCAGGCGAAGTCCTCGGCCACTTGTAAAAAACGCCGGGCCGAGCGCACCAGGATCAACCTTGCTTTATCCGGCCAGTAAAGCGTGATCTTCGTGCCCTCGGTGATGTCGCTGTCCGCCTTCTGGTGGTCAATGCCCGGAACCTGGCGGACGCGGTTGACCCGCACCACGAGCCGGTGCCGGATGCCCCGGGCCTCGACGTCCACCTGGCCGTGCTCGTGGTCGAGCACGAACGGCATAGCCAGCAGCGTCTTGAGCGCGTTGCCTTGCGCCCCTCGCGTAGGCTCGACATATGCCTCACGGCTCGACACCCGGACGCTGTAGTCGGTGACGCCCTCGACCGTCTCGGCCGGGATGCCCGGGCCGTTGTCGGTGATGGTGATGTGATCCTCGCCGAGCGTAACGTCGAGCCGGGGGGCGATGCCCGCCTCCTCGCACGCGTCGAGCGCGTTGTCGGCCAGCTCCTTCAACGCCACGAGCGGCCAGTCCTCCGTCCCGTGGCCCGTCTGCGCCGCCAACTCCTTCTCAGAAAAGAAGTCCATCATCCGGGATGTGCTGAATGTCTCGCGGGCCTGGCCGTTGGTGGTGGTGGTGGTGGTCACTTCTCACCCCCATCCACGTCCGGGGGCAAGGGCGCCGGCGTCCGGGTCGTATTGCCACTGGCCGACGCGCTCCAACCACGCCGCCATCTGCTCCGGGGTGTGCGTCTCCGCCCACCTCAGCGCGAGAATCGCGCCTTCGTGAACGCCTCGGCGCCAGCTCGGGTCTTGGCGGTGTCCCAATCCCTTTTGGTCCTGTATCATGTGGCAAGTCCTTTTACTTCGCCGATGACGCCCACCCACGCAATGCGCGGGCGCTGTCGGCGTGCGCGGACCCTCCAGGCCGCGCGGGGTGATGGTTACACGCCCAGCGCGGCGGCGCGGGTGTCGTCGTCAGACGTGTTGTTTGTGATGGGCTTGCCGGTGCGCTCGGCCCAGTGCTCGGCCTCGGCCTCGGCCAGACGACGCTCGAACTCGCTGACCTCAGCCTCGGTGGTAACGAGCTGGCGACCACGACGCCATGCACGCAGGTGGATGCCGTGCTTACCGAAGCGATGCCACCGCCAGATAGTCACGGGACTAACGGGCTTGCCGTCGATCCGCACCAACTGCGCAGCGGCGGGGAAGCTAATTGTGTCTTTGGGCGGGGGTTGGATGGTCATGGCGTGCTCCATACGTAACGCGCGCGTATCAATCGCGCTGAGTTACGCACCGGAGCTGCCAACTGCCGCGACGCCTAGAGTGGCGCCGAACTTTGCGCCGGCTTCAGAGTACGCCGGCATATGACGCGTCCGCGCTCGACGAACGGTGCAACCTGAATGTCGCCTACTCAGTTAAGGCCTGGGGCTCGGCTATATCAAGCAATACCCTCGACGAAGGTCTCGAACTTCATCGAATCGCATGCGAACGATGCCGCCAATCTCCTCGAAACTTAGCCTTGGGTTGCCGTAACGACTCAGCCTCCTCCTCCACCTGCTCGATCTGCGCGACGAGCTCTTGATACCGGGCGTCGAGCTCGTCTATCCGCTCGCGGTGGTGATCGTGCACGCGGCGGGTCGCCTGGCTTGCCAGGTCCTCGGCCTCGGACTCCGCCTCGGCCGTCCGCTCATCGAGGGTTTCGTCGTGGTATCTGAGGATGTGGCGTTCGAGGATGGACTTGAGCTCGCCGGGGCGCAGCGCCTCCAGCGCGTCGAGCTCCGTGGCGCCGGAGCCGTGGCGCTGCTCGAAGCTCTCCCGCCGCCGCTCGCTGGCCTTGATCGGCGTTCGCGGCAGGTCGTAGCCGGCCACCTGCTCGCTGGTGAGCACGGCCGCGAACAGGTCCAGGTCGAGCCCCGGGGTCTTGTTCCTTGCGAAGAACTCTATCTTGCGCGACACCGCCACCGGCATGGACCGGCCCGCCGGGTTGAAGTCGCTGACGTAGAAGATGCGCACCGGCCGGCCCGATTGCCGAGCCCGCTCCAACAGCAGGCAGACGCTCGTGATGCTCAACTCGCCGGCGCCCGTCACCAGCGTCACCCCGTACCGCTCGCACAGCGGCATCAGCACGTCGTTCATGGTGGTCTTTTCCGCCCAGATCTCCAAGTGGTAGGGCTGCGCCGGGTCGTAGCCCTCGACGAAAAGCGCCGGCAGCGCGAGGCGTCGGGGGATGGCTTGTCGCGCCACGGCATCAGCTTCATCGACACACACCGCGGGCCTGCCGGGGTGCCCCGGGGCGTAGACCACCGGCTCCGGGTTGCGCCGATCATCGAACGCCGCCGGGTCGACCAGCCCAAGGTAGCGCGCCGCCTTCGAGGCCACGCCGATCGCGTTCCAGCACTCGGCGGTGTTCTCGTATGGCGTGCCATCGGGCAGGATGACCGGCTCCGCCTCGCTGACGATCCGGTAGTGAATCCGGCGCAAGTGCACGCCCTGCGTGAAGCCGAAGCGGCTGAACAGGCCCGCGAACCACTCGGCGCGGTCGATGTCGGCCGGGGTGCCGACGTAGAACGGGTCGTTCACCGACGCCAGCGCCAGGTAGTCTTGCGCTCGCAGCCCGCGCGCCCTGGCCCTGGCCTTGATGCTGGAGTAGTCCCACTTCATGCCGGCACCCCCTCCCGCCGCTGGCGCAACTCGGCGAGGATGATCGCTTTCTCGCACTTCGC
The DNA here is from genome assembly GCA_007125385.1 of Phycisphaeraceae bacterium. Classification (GTDB taxonomy): domain Bacteria; phylum Planctomycetota; class Phycisphaerae; order Phycisphaerales; family Phycisphaeraceae; genus SKPT01. The sequence continues at coordinate 7,975 of SLDI01000016.1, forward strand.
ACAGCGCGGCACGCCTCGGCAGACGAGGCGGGTGAACCCCTCCCCGTCAACTGGGCGCGCCAGGCCTGATTTAAGGTGGATCCGGCTCCGTCGCTGCTGCTGCCTCGTAGGGA